>JAWSUP010000435.1:0-3540 GCA_033549405.1 Bacillota bacterium
GGCAATTGATCCGGTGAGCCAGGATAAGAACATCCGACCGGCCCATATCAAGCCGGTTAAGGAAAAGGGACCGTCAAAAAGAACGCTGAACCGGTCAACGGCTACAGTATTGATGATGGTCGGTCTCCTGCTGAGTAAAATCACCGGTCAGTTGCGGGAGATCCTGATTGTTCCGATTTTTGGCGGGATAGGTATCGAGACAGATGCTTTTGTTATCGGATTCCAGGTACCTGACCTTTTCTACCAGCTACTTGTCGGCGGCGCTATCCAGGCCGCCATTACACCGACGCTGGCTGCCGCGCTGGCATGCAAACAGGAGAAGAAGGGCTGGCACAGCATCAGCATTTTCATCAATCTGGCAGCTGTTACCATGCTGCTGGCCGTGCTCATCGGAGAACTGTCAGCACCGCTTCTCATCACTTTATACAATCAGGGCAAGGATCCGGCGATCATCGATCTGGCCATCAAGGTTACGCGGGCTTTATTCCCTCAGGTGTTCTTCATGATGCTGGCAGCGCTCTGCATCGGGATACTCAACGCCTATAAAAAGTTCGCCTCGACATCTTTTGGTCCTTCGGTCTATAACATTTGCGTGATTCTGGCCATGGTTTTTCTGGGGCAGGCATCACCCAGAGGCGCCATCCGGGTCGCATCAGGGGTCATGCTGGCTGCGTGCATCTATTTTTTAATGCAGTTCTACCTGGCCAGGCGAGAGTTTAGCAATTATGTGTTTTCCTTCAACTATCGCGATAAAGGATTCAGGCGTCTTTTATTTTTGGCCATACCGACTTTGATATCCGGTTCGATCGTTCAGGTGAACACCATTATTCTGACAGCTTTCGCCAACCAGTTTGTCGGTGCAGCAACTTCTCTGCGCCAGGCGTCGACCACCTGGCAGCTGCCATATGGCGTATTTGTCGTGGCCATCGGCAATGTCATGCTGCCGTCATTAGCTGGCACCCATGCAGCCGGTGACCTTGCCGGCGGCAGACAGCTGTTCACGCGCAGCCTGCGCACAGCCCTTTTTCTGGTTTTTCCCTCAGCAGCTCTTTTCTTGGCCATGCAACAAGACACCATCCGTGCCATATTCCAGTGGAGCAGCCATTATCCCGATTCAGCAGTCAATGTGACGGCATCTATTCTGCGCTGGTACTGCATTGCCATGGTCGCCCAGACCTTCATCTTCATCGTAAACCAGTCATTCTATGCCCGCCGCGTTACAAGAATCGCCCTGTACAATGGCATCATGACCGTTGTTCTGAACACGCTGTTATGCCTGGCGCTGACGCGCTGGACGCAGCTTGGCGTCAGCAGCCTGTCGCTTGCCTACATGTTGACCAGCATCATCAGCGCTCTGGTCTTGTACCAGCTATACAGCAAGGGCTTCAAAGGCGCCGCACCGCGACGACTGTGGCCATTTCTGATCCGTTGCAGCCTGTGCACATCCGCCTTGCTGTTGACCGTTCTCATATTAAACCGGCTGCCAATCAGTCCGGATGGAAAAATCTGGCAATTAATCTGGTATGGTCTGCGCGCAGCAATCGGTTTTCTGACATATCTCGGGCTGGCCATGATCTTGCGTATGCCCGAATCCCGCCAGGTCACCGACCGGATCGGTCGGCTGGCAGCGCACCTGCGCCAATAACCGGGGAGAAGAGCATGGGCGGAACAGGTTCGCCCCGGCCCTGACAGCCCGATTCAAAAGTACAGCATATAGCCGGTTTTGTCGCAATTTGTCGATAATCTTACCTTGACTTGACACTGACAGACCGTTATAATACGAATAAAGGAACGATTGTTCTATTCTGGAGGTAAATATGGCACGAGGAGATAAAGTACCCGGCAAATCAAGCCAGGAAGTCACTCAGAAAAATTCGGCAGACAGGGCAAGGGCGCTGGATGCTGCGCTCAGCCAGATCGAGAAGCAATTTGGCAAAGGTGCTGTGATGAAGATGGGTGAACAGGCACATATTCAAGTTGAGGTCATTCCAACCGGCGCTTTGTCATTGGACATCGCACTGGGTGTAGGCGGTATACCCCGCGGCCGCATCGTCGAGATCTATGGCCCGGAGTCATCAGGAAAAACGACGGTTGCCTTGCATATGATTGCAGAAGCCCAGAAAGCGGGGGGAACGGCAGCCTTCATCGATGCCGAACACGCCCTTGACCCGCGTTATGCAGCCAATCTTGGTGTCGACATCGACAATCTGATCGTGTCGCAGCCTGACACAGGCGAGCAGGCACTGGAGATAACCGAAGCGCTGGTACGCAGCGGCGCTGTTGACATCATTGTTGTTGACTCGGTCGCCGCGCTTGTCCCAAAAGCTGAAATAGACGGTGAAATGGGCGATGCCCATGTCGGCCTGCAAGCCCGTCTGATGTCACAAGCTCTGCGCAAGCTTGCCGGTGTCGTCAGCAAGTCCAGTACGGTTGCCGTTTTTATCAACCAGCTGCGTGAAAAGGTCGGCATCATGTTCGGCAATCCTGAAACCACGCCTGGCGGCCGCGCTCTCAAGTTTTACTCTTCTGTCCGGCTCGATGTGCGTAAACTGGAAACCCTGCGCAATGGTTCCGATATTGTCGGCACCAAGACACGTGTCAAAGTAGTCAAAAACAAAGTGGCGCCGCCTTTCAAGGAAGCTGAGTTCGATATCATATACGGCGAAGGTATTTCCCGCGAGGGTTGCATCTTAGACATGGCCGTCATCCAGGATATCGTCGATAAAAGCGGCGCCTGGTTTTCCTACAAAGGGCAGCGCATCGGGCAAGGCAGAGACAATGCCCGTCTGTTCCTCAAAGCCAACCTTGAAATGCGTGATGAAATAGAGGGCCTGGTTCGCGCCGGTCTCAAGCCTCAGCCCGTATCCGCCGATCACACGGAGGACGAAGAGCATGAAGAAGATATCCTGGGACTCGATGGTTGATCCGCTGTCAGACGAAGATCGACATTTCAGGAGAAAACTGCAGGAAGCCCGTTCTGAAGCCATATCATTTCTTGGTCTGGCGAAAAAGCCTTCAGGAAAAGTCAGGCTTCGCCTGAGGGATGAAGGCTATGAAGATCGGATCATCAATGAGGTTATTAAGGAACTGGAAGAAGAGGGTTATCTCGATGATCCGGCCATCGCAAGGCGTATGGCCAGACAGCGCAGTGGCCGTCAGGCAGAATCGCGTTATGCTTTGCGCCAGCGCATGCTGCAAGCAGGATTATCCCCTGATGCCGTGCAGCTCGCTATCGATGAAACCGGAACAGACCACGATCTCGCCGGTGACCTGATCAATTCGCGTTTCGGTGTCGAAATTCAACATCTGCGCACTGATACAACACCACCTCAGGAAAAACGGCGCCTTTTTGTTAAAATAGCCCGTTTTTTAAGCAATCGCGGTTTTGAAAGCGAACTGATCGAGCAGATCCTGCACCGTCACAGTAGTGATTGACAGCTGGTATGCTTATCAGGCATCATATGCTTCAGGTATGCTTCCAGGTGAGACCAGCTAATAATTGTCAAGTCCTAAATTAGCAAATTGGTAAAAAAGTTTCAA
>JAWSUP010000436.1:0-3519 GCA_033549405.1 Bacillota bacterium
CGACAGGACATGCGGGAAAATCAGGACCGCCCGGCCAGCCGCCCTGGCCCGGCCGCTGCCGTCGACGCACAGCGCGGCGACAAAACCAAAGAACATCAGGGGGCCGATGGAAAAGGCGGCATAGACAAATGTATTGCGCACGGAACGCAGAAAGCTGCGGTCCTGCAGGAGGCGCCGGAAATTGTTAAGCCCGATGAACTGGCGGTTGATCAGGTTTTCATTGGTCAGGCTCGTGATGAAATTCTGCACCAGCGGATACAAGACGAACAGCAGGAAAAATAGGAAAAAAGGCAGGATCATCAGCCAGGCTGACCGGGCATCCCCGGTCAGCCTGAATCTTTTTACGCCATCCAATTTTCGGTTTTTTTCTGCCATGTGCATGTTCGGATCCTTTGACATTTTACATCACGGCGCAGCGATTTCGGCTTCCAGGTCTTTCTGGGCCTGGACCAGTGCGTCGGCGACCGGCAATTTGCTGTACAGGACCTGCTGAACCAGATCGTTGCGGATCTTCTGGAATGTCGCAGCCCAGGTCGTCCGCGGCATGCCGACGCCTTTTGCGACACATTCGGCGCGCACGGCGTTCATCGGATCGAGTGCGATAAACGCCTCGACCTGAGACTGCCGGGTCACGGGGATGTTCAATTCCTTTGCCCGGGTGAGAACCTCTTCGCGGGACAGAGCAAATTCGATGAAAGCGAACGCTTCGTCTGCATGCTTGCTGTCGCCGCCGATAAAGAGCATGTTGCAGCCGCAGAATGTGGCCGGCTCTTTGTTGGACGGCGGCAGGGCGATGCCTGTTTTGCCGGCATAGTCGGTATTCTGCAGCATCGGCGACAGGGCGACGTTGTTGATCAGGGTCATGGCCGCCGTGCCGGCGATAAAGGGATTGGTCTCATTGCTGTTAAAGGGGATGCCGACTTCGTTGACGAAACCTGCGAGAAATTCCAGCGTCTCCGCTTTGTCAGGCGTGTTCAGTGTCGGATTGCCGGCTTCGTCATAGAACAGGCCGCCGTTGCCGAACACAAGGGTGTCGAATTCAACGAAATTGCCGGCCGAGCGCGGGAATGCGAACCCGGACTGGGTGATCTGTCCGGACTGGTCGCGTTTTGTCAGCTGGCGGGCGTATTCCTCAAGTTCAGTCCAGTTTTGCGGCGGCTTTTCCGGATCCAGGCCGGCGTCGGCAAAGAAATCCTTGCGCCAGGCGAAAATGAAGGGGGTCGTCGAGTAGGCCAGACCGTATATTTCATCTTTGTAGGCGCCATTGGCCAGTACGCTGGGCATCAGGTCATCCTTACCTTCCCATGCCTCAAAATACTGCGTGATCGGCTGGTAATGGCCGGCTTCGACACGCGCCGCGACCGACATGATGCCGTGGCCGATCAGGTCAGGGCCCAGCCCGGCGCTGAACATGGAATTGAGCTTGGTCTCCATCGGCTCCCCAATGGCGGCATCATCGTAGGCGACGACAATGCCCGGATTGGCCGCATTAAAGTCGGCAATGACCCGTTTCCAGTAGTTGGCCTCGCCGGCGTCGTTGCCGATGCGGACGAACTTCAGCGTCACCGCCTGTCCGCTTTCCTGCGGCTTGCAGCCGGTCAGTGTAATCGGCGCGATCATTGACAAGATCAGTAAAAACAACAACAGTCTTTTCATCGGTTTTCTCCTCGTGCTACATAAGTTTTCGGTTATCCATCAGCTGGCCGCGGACCCAGTCTGTCCGGACAAATGGGTCGCCACGTGCTTTCAGCGTGTGGTACAGGCGTTCACGGAGCAACGTGAGTTCAGCTGTAAGATCAGGGTCGTCGATCCTGTTCTCGAGCTGCCCGGGATCGCACCGCAAATCGTAAAGTTCATCGATATCGGTCAGGTTCCAGACATACAGCCAGTCCCGAGTTCGGATGCAGCGCTGGGTGTAAAGGCCAAACTGCTGGCCGTTGGCGCTGCAGACGGCACAATCGCGGTCTGCTTCCTCCCGGCCTTCCAGGAGCGGTTTCATCGACCGGCCGTGTCCGGGATCAACGTCCGGCAGCCGGCACAGGTCGGCAAGGGTAGCCCCCAGGTCCAGGTGGCTGACAAACGACCGGATACGCCGGACTTTCCCGCCGCGGCGCGGTTCGCGCACGATCAGCGGGACGCGGATCACATCGTCGTACAGGGTATAATGCTTGTCTATCAGGCCGTGACCGCCGCACAGGTCGCCGTGGTCGCTGGTGTAGAGCACGATCGTGTCCTCAGCCAGGCCCAGGTCGGAGAGCCGGCCGAGTATCTGGCCGACCGCGTCATCGATCTGGCTGATCATGCCGAAGTACAGCGCCACCGTCCGGCTCCAGTCCTGCCAGGTCCTGTCCTGCAGCTGCCAGTTGACTTTCTGCTGGCGCTGGATATACGGCTTGTTCACCAGCGAATCGGCAAAGCTGTCCCACGGGACCATGTCTTCCGGCCGATACATGGAGGCAAACGGTTCGCTCGGACGGCAGGGCAGATGCGGATCCTGGAAATCGACGCGGATCAGCCAGGGGCCAGCGGATGTTGCATTTGCTTCCATCTGCTCGCAGGCAGCCCGGGCGGCCAGATGGGTTTTGCTGTCTGCCAGTGCGACAGGGCCTGGATCGCCAAACCACCTGTTCGGCCAGGTCAGGCCAGGGTATTTGCCGGCTGCCCGGGCAAACTCATCTTTCAGGTCTATGTGCCGATCAAACCCAAAGTCTTGCGGCGTATGCTCCCGCGAGACATTCCACTTCCCGATCAGCGTGCTGTGGTAGCCAGATCGCTTCATTGCAGCCGTGTAAAATCGTTCGGACGGCAGGAGGGCCGGGCAGTCGAGAAAATCCAGGTTCCAGAGTCCGCCATAACTGTCCGGCGCCAGCCCCGAAAGGAGCGCCTGCCGTGCAGGGCCGCACACCGGGATCGGCGTGTAGGCCTGCTCGAAAAAGGCGCCTTCTGCCGCCAGCCGGTCCAGGTGCGGGGTGCGGACCGGATATCGGCCGGCCGCACCCACGCAGTCCCAGCGGTGCTGGTCCGCTACGATCATGAGGATATTGGGCTTCACGCGTGCCATTAACTGCTCAGATCGGGCGGGTGATATCGCCATGCAGGTTGGGCAGGGGTTCCGGACGGACAACTGTTCCGCCTTCCTCAAATGAGCGGATGGCGGCAAAGGTGTACTCCAGCGTGGCGAGGGCATCGCGGCCGGAAGCGCGCAGCAGCTCGATCGGAACGCCATTGGTCACATCTTCCAGGAAGGCGTGGAGACGCGCCGGGAAGGTCGCTCCGAAGTCCTTGATGCCGGTATCGAGAGTCTCGTCGGGCACCGGGGAGGCCATGGAGTCTTTCGGCTTTTCGGCATCCCAGTAATATAATTTTTCCACGCAGTTCTCGATGACAAAGGTGCCGCGGGTACCGGCCATTTCGAAGCTCCACCAGCCGCCCAGTCCGAACATGGCGTCGCCGCGCTGGGACAGCAGGTAACCCGTGCTGCCGTTTTCGAAGCGGACATGGACGCTGTTGATCGAATAC
>JAWSUP010000437.1:0-3511 GCA_033549405.1 Bacillota bacterium
GTTGCGTTTTATGCCGCTCCTGTTGTTCGTTCCACTCTTTTATGCGTTTGCCCTGTTTGTCCCAAACTCATGTTTACTAATATGTCACATTTGTGCCTTGTTTGATCGCACAAGGACCAATGATATCAGCACGCTCTCATATGCCTTGACCATCATTTCAGATAGCAGACTGACTTTTTGCTGCAAATCATTGAAAATATATTGACTCTGATAAGGCCATCAGATAGACTTTGGACATTAGACAAGCTGAAGAAGCGTTAATCAGCTGTCAGGAGCCCAGGGGCTTTTATGAATTAACACAACAATCGCAGAAAAGAAGGATTCAAATGGCATTAACATTAAAAGAGATTGCAAACGAGTTGAACCTGTCTATCTCGACGATTTCGCGGGTTCTGAATAACAAGTCCGTTGTGAACGATGAAACACGACAACGGGTGATCGATTATCTGCGTCAGCATGATTGCCTGTCGATGCTATCAATCAAGAATGAAAAAACATTTCACGATGTCGTTGCCGTCGTCATTCCGGATATCAGTGAGGACTACTTCGATTTTGTCGTCCGCAGCATTGAGAATAACCTGTGGAAAGAACAAATCGGCATGCTCCTTTGTGACACCATGGAAAACGTGTCCAAAGAAATCCAGTACATGAACATGCTGATAGAGAAAAATTTCACCGGCATCATCCTGGCCACAATCGACAAAGATGAACAGCGATTGGTTGGCTACCACCAGAAAGGCCTGAATATTGTCTATTTTGATAACTTGCCGAATATATCTCTACCCTACAATTCAGTTATTACCGACAACATAAAAAGCAGCATCCTGGTGGTCAACCATCTGGCCGGCCACGGGCATCGTCAGATCGGCTTTATTTCCGGTCGCAGGGATGAAACGACTGGCTTTGAACGCCTGACCGGCTACCGGCGGGCTATGGAACTGAATCGCCTGCCTGTTTCTGAAGACCTCATCGTTTTTGGCGATTATAAAGAAAAATCCGGGTACACAGGCATGATCAGCCTCCTGGACAAAAATCCGGGGATGACAGCGGTCTACATATCGAGCTCAAAAATGACTTACGGAGCCTTAAAAGCATTGACGGACCGCGGCATCCGTGTGCCGGAAGAAATGGCGCTGATCGGCTTCGACGTCCACGACAGTTCAGGCCTGATCCGACCGGGGATCACCACGATCGTGCAGAATGAAGAACAGATCGGACGACTGTGCGTTGAGTCACTGCTGCGCAACCACCCCGACAGGAAAGCCAGCGCTGCGGGTTATCAGCGGATTCTGCTTGAACCAAGGCTGATTATCCGTGAGACCTGTGGCTGCTGAGGCGTTATAGTTTTAGCTGACGCGTCATTGTTAGGCAGTCTGGTCTCGATCACGAATAGCTGGTGTAACTGGTCAAACATTCGGGAAAAAGCCACCACAACCATCCATCTCGATCATCCGTTTCCGGTAATACATATAATTGGCAAAGGGTACAGTCGACGGTACCGAATGATCACATGTCGGGATGTACCCGCCTCTTTTCGTGAAGAATGGCATGATTGACTGAAGATATGTTTCAATTGCAGCCGGACTATCACCGAGAATTCGTTTGTCGATTCCTCCACACAAGACAATCCCCGGGTACTGACTTCCAATAGCCACAAGGTTGTTATTTGCGGCAATCTCAAAAGGACGAAATACATTAAATCCCATCTGCATATAAATTGGCAGGAATTCTTTCATATTTCCGTCAGAATCAATCTCAAAGTGAATAGGATCTGCCTGTCCATGACTCAAGGCTTGCAGCAGATCAAGATAGTAAGGTGTCAGGAATTCATCAATCATGGCCGGCGAGATGAGCAGGCCGTTTTTATAGGCGATATCCTCGCCAAAAAGAAGCTTGAAAAAGGGAACCTTAGCCTGAATGCGCAGCAGGCAGGTTTTGAGAAGATTGAGCCATGTTCGCATCATATCATGAATCAGATCCGGATTATCATAAAAGGTATATAAGACTTCTTCTGGTCCCAATAAGGCCCGCAGGTACATATACGCACCGATAGCGCTCGCTTCATACAACCTTACACCATCACGAATGGCAGCAGATGCTTCTTCGGCCAAATACAGGTGATGCCAGCGCTCCGGTGTGTCGGGATCTAATCTCGGCTTTACCTTATACTCCCAGTCTTCAATACAGGTTACCGGGTTGCGCCAGTATTGCGGCATTGCCTCATCATTACGTTTTGTGCCATGGAGAAATTTCTCAATAGCACCGGCTGAAGTCTGCTGATAGACATAGTGCTCGTCTTCCCGAATGATTTTAATTTCAAATTGCGGAGATACCGGCACATCGATACCCACCAGATCGACCAGATTGACCGGGAAATACGGACTGGGGTCCAGCTGGAAAATCGTCGGGTCACCATTCCAACCTTCAGACAGCCAACGCTGCCGGGTCGCGGCGAACATCCCCCAGTCGCGACGAACCAGACGGTCCGTTTTTTCAAGACGAAAAGTCGCCTGTTCCCGCCTTACAAGCAGACGGGCCTGTTCTCTTTCATGTTCGTTCATCAACATCACCAAAACTCAGCTGCCAATTGATACTTTGAGAAAAGACAAGGAAAAGCACTATCTTAGCTGATCCGTACAATATTTCAGGTTGAGCAGTTTTTCTGCCAGATCCTGCAGCGTGTAATAATAATGATTGCTGGATTCATAGCCCAGTCGGGAATCCACTTTGCGCAGACTGATCATCTGCAGGACAATGTCGCGTTCTGCTTCAATGATGGCCAACATGGCCTGCCTGTCAGAATCCTGTCTGTTCTCCAGCCAATCGTCCCGGTGCATGACAAAACGAATCTGGTTCATAGTGCTGGCAAAATGGCAGAGGGCTGCCTCGGCAAGCCGGAGCATTTCGTCAAAATCAACTGATTGGCCGGAATGGGGTCTCATGATCGCCAACCCTTCCTGCCAGAGGTCGACCAGTTGCTCAAACTGCCTGGCAAAGACATCGCGCGGGTATATCGCCCGCCAGCCATCCAGATCATCATAGGGGAAACCCAACATGGTGGCTTTCTGATGTGTTTTTTCAAGCTGAAAAGGCACCATTGGCCCGTAATTCTGCGGTCCGACATAAAGGACGCCAATATGAAAAGGGAACTGCTCAAAGGCTTTACTAAAGCGTTGCTGAGCAGCGTCAGCCACAGCGCCCAATGCCTCTCCCAGCCAGTCGGTGAGAAATGAACGGGCATCACCGCAGCCATCCATCAGGCGACCCGCCAGCTTCAGGTTAGGGGAAGGATAACCGCCCAATGTCCAGCTGAGCTGCAGATGGCGCACCCCTTCAGCCCTGAGATTAGCCACGTGCTCTGCTACTTTGGCGAAAACCGGCAGCCATGGAAGCGCTGACAACTCCCAGGTATTGTTGAATTGAACCTTGGCGCAGTTTTCCAAACCACTGTCCCGCGCGGCTCGCCACAGAGACTTGGCATGGTGGCCGGGACCAGCCAGTGACATCGTAT
>JAWSUP010000438.1:0-3485 GCA_033549405.1 Bacillota bacterium
CGCGAAGTGCACCATTTCCCACTGCTGATCGGCTATGGCGTCTCTGCGATCAATCCCTGGCTGGCATACTCAGTGGTCCGCGACCTGGCCAGGCAAGGCCAGCTATCCGAATTGTCTGAACAGGATGCCATCCGGCATTATATCAAGGCCGCTGTCAAGGGAATTGGCAAGACGTTGTCAAAGATGGGCATATCCACCGTCCAGAGCTACCATGGCGCCCAGATTTTTGAAGCGGTCGGCATCCATCCGACAGTCATCGAGCGTTATTTCACTGCGACACCGTCCAGAATCGGCGGTATCGGGCTCGCTGAAATTGCCAAAGATATCGTCTGCCGCATGCAGGCTGCCGATGACCTAAACCAGGTCAACGCCGGGCTTGAACCGGGCGGCCAGTACCAGTGGCGCAGCAACGGTGAGGAACATCTCTTCAACCCGCTGACGGTCCACTTTCTGCAACAGGCAGTCCGGACAGGCGATTATGCGCGTTACCAGGAGTATGCCCGCCTGTGTGGTCAGGAGGCGAGACGCATCTGTTCATTGCGCGGCCTATTAGATTTCATTCCAGCCGGTCAGCCCATTCCGCTTGAATCCGTTGAACCGGTCGAATCGATCGTCAAACGGTTCAAGACAGGCGCCATGTCCTACGGCTCGATCAGCCAGGAGGCACACGAAGCGCTCGCCATTGCGATGAACCGCCTCGGTGGCAAAAGCAACACCGGCGAGGGCGGTGAAGATTCCCGCCGTTTTCAACCTCTGCCCAACGGCGATTCGCTGTGCAGCGCCATCAAGCAAGTCGCTTCCGGGCGATTTGGCGTGACAAGTGAATACCTGATCAATGCCGGCGAGCTGCAGATCAAGATGGCCCAGGGAGCCAAGCCCGGTGAAGGCGGCCAGCTGCCAGGCCGCAAAGTCTATCCGTGGATAGCCCGGACACGCCATGCGACACCAGGAGTCGGACTCATCTCGCCACCGCCGCATCATGACATCTATTCGATCGAAGACCTGGCAGAATTGATCCATGATCTGAAAAACGCCAACAGCGCGGCACGCATCAGCGTCAAGCTCGTATCGGAAGCCGGTGTTGGAACGATAGCCGCCGGTGTCGCCAAGGGACGGGCCGATGTTGTGCTGATCAGCGGTTACGATGGCGGTACGGGCGCCTCGCCTATTTCAAGCATCCGCCATGCCGGTCTGCCCTGGGAGCTCGGTCTGGCCGAAACACATCAGACGCTGCTGCTCAATGACCTGCGCAGCAGAATTGTCGTCGAAACCGACGGTAAACTGCTGACTGGACGCGATGTCGCTGTCGCCGCCCTGCTAGGCGCAGAGGAGTTCGGGTTTGCCACAGGTCCGCTCATTGCGCTTGGCTGCGTCATGATGCGGGTCTGTAACCTTGACACGTGCCCGGTCGGTGTGGCCACACAAAATCCTGATCTGCGGCAGCGCTTTGCCGGCAAACCTGAATATGTCGAGAACTTCATGCGCTTTATCGCCCGCGATCTGCGCGAGATCATGGCCTGGCTTGGTTTCAGAACCGTCAATGAGATGATCGGACGCGTTGACCGGCTGCAGGCACAGACAGCTGTCAAGCACTGGAAGCACACCGGCATCGACCTGTCTGCCCTGCTGCACCAGCCGGAGATCAGCAGCCAGGTCGGCAGATACTGCCAGTTCCGCCAGGACCACGGTCTGGATTATTCCCTCGACCAGCAAGTGCTGCTGCCGATCTGCCAGTCATCCCTGAAACGCGGGCTTCCCGTGCGCGCAACGCTGCCCATCCGCAATATCAACCGCGTGACCGGCACCCAGCTGGGCAGCGAGATCACCCGGCGGTACGGATCTGCCGGTCTGCCCGAGGATACAATCCAGCTGACATTCGTCGGATCGGCAGGACAGAGTTTTGCCGCTTTTATCCCGCGGGGACTGACCATGATCATCGAGGGTGAGGCAAATGACTACACCGGCAAGGGCCTGTCTGGAGGAAAAGTCATCGTCCGGCCGGATCATCGCTCGGTTTACCGGTCAGAAGAGAATATCATCATCGGCAATGTCGCTTTCTACGGCGCGACCGGCGGAGAAGCCTACATATCCGGAGCGGCTGGCGAGCGCTTCTGCGTGCGCAACAGCGGTTTGAATGCTGTTGTCGAATCTGTTGGTGACCATGGATGCGAATATATGACCGGCGGCTGTGTGGTCGTCCTGGGCAAAACAGGACGCAATTTCGCAGCCGGCATGTCAGGAGGCATCGCCTATGTCCTGGATATCGACGGGCATTTTGCCGCCGACTGCAACACAGAGATGGCCGACATCACAACGCTGACTGATCCGGATGATATTGCCACGGTGCACGGCATGGTGCAGCGGCACAGTGAACTGACCGGCAGTCACTATGCGCAGAAGATCCTCGATCACTGGTCAGACTGGCTGCCCTATTTCCGCCGTGTCATGCCCCGTGATTACCAGCGGATGCTGTCGTCCCTTGAAGCTGTGAAAAAGCAGGGGCTCAGCGGAGATGATGCCCTGATGGCTGCATTTGAAGCAAACACACATGATTCCACCCGCGTCAGCGGAAACTAAGGAACTGAGAGGCTGAGGGTCTAAGGAGCTGCAACCGTTTTTACCGCTCGGACCAGGAAAGGATACAGATATGGGAAAGCCAACAGGATTTATGGAATACAGGCGACTGGCAGCACCTGACCGGCAGCCGCTGGAACGTGTCAAGGATTGGAAAGAATTCCACACCTTCCTCGCGGATGAACAGCAGGAACTCCAGGGCGCGCGCTGCATGAACTGCGGCATCCCCTTCTGCCATTCAGGCGTGCTGATCAATGGCGCTGCGTCTGGTTGCCCGATCCATAACCTTATCCCCGAATGGAATGACCTGATCTACCATGGGCGCTGGAAAGAAGCCTGGCAGCGCCTGATGAAAACCAATAATTTCCCAGAGTTTACCGGACGGGTTTGTCCAGCACCCTGCGAAGGCGCCTGTACAGTCGGTATCAACGATCCCCAGGTCACGATCAAGGCCAATGAATGCGCCATCATTGACAAAGCCTGGGAAAGCGGCTGGATGCAGCCAAGACCGCCCCTGATCCGTTCTGGCCGAACCGTCGCTGTAGTAGGTTCCGGACCGGCTGGTCTCGCCTGCGCCGATCAGCTCAATAAAGCCGGACATACGGTCTGTGTCTTTGAAAGGGCTGACAGGATCGGTGGTCTTCTGATGTACGGTATCCCGAATATGAAGCTGGATAAGAAGCTGGTCGATCGGCGCGTCAGGCTGATGGCCGATGAAGGCGTCACCTTCAGGACAAACTGCGAAGTCGGCCGTGATGTATCCATGCATGACCTGCGTCAATCCCATGATGCGCTTGTTCTATGCGGCGGCGCCACCAAAGCCAGGGACCTGGATGTGCCAGGCCGCAGCCTTGCGGGAATCCATTTTGCTGTCGACTATCTGCACGCGAATACCCGCCACCTGCTTGATA
>JAWSUP010000439.1:0-3457 GCA_033549405.1 Bacillota bacterium
CCCACCAGCCGGAAATAACCGAAGTTCTATGCACAAGGTCCTGATCCGCGACCAGCCGAGATCCCTTGACGCCGCGCCCGGTCAATATAGCTTTTTCGGCAGGCAATGTCGTGCGACCGATAAGGGTCAAAGATATTGTGGCAGGCAGTGTTGATGTATCAGCAGGTGCGCGCTCCTGCACAACCGGTGTTTCATCAAAGAGCAGTTCAAATACTTGTGCAAGAGGGTCGGGCGACGTGGCGGGCAGATCGAACAGTTCGATCCCCAGAGCATCTTGCCGGAACCGGAGATCTGACGGGCTACCAATCAGGCGGACCTGTTGGACTTTTGACTCGATGCCGGGAATAATGAAACGATCGACTTCCGGCCATTCCAGACAGTGAAAAAACAGGCTGCTATCACTTCGGGTCGCACCATACTTGTCGGCCAGCGAGTTCAAATCATGTGTAACCGGCTCATTAGCCATGGATTCCAGTTGCTTGCCGGGTTTGCCGACAACCCTTTTCCTGACTTGCGGCGCCGGCAATTGGACCGGTTCCGTCTGATAGACAGCCTGGCCATGACTGCGCAGCCAGGAACCAATTTCCCGCATCACGTGTGCCTGTCGCGGCGGAATCAACCCGTCAGGCTGTGGTCCGACATTGAGCAGATAGTTGCCGCCGGCACAGGTCATTTTGACCAGACTGCGGATCAGGTGCGGTGTGGTGTACGAAGGGCTGTCCTGCCGGAAACCCCAGGCGACCGGGCTGACGGACTCACAGGCTTCAAACAGGAATCCGGTCAGGTCCTCAGGCAACGTGCGCTCAGGTGTAAAGAAATCTCCGTAACGCGCACGGTCATTGACAACCGCATGCGGCTGATAGCGCTTGATCAGCGCATAGACTTCCTTGCCTTGCCATTCTTCGACAGACTTATGCGATCCGTCAAACCAGATGCCGTCAATCGGACCATAGTTGCGGCAGAGCTCTTCCACCTGGCCGATGTAGTAACGCTGGTAAGCCGGCCAGTCCGGACGGTCTGTCACCGGAGGACAGGCCAGGTCTTTGAAAGCGCCGCGATGGTGGACATAATTGGGATGATGCCAGTCCGGCTGTGAGTAATAGAGGATGATACGCATGCCGCGTTTCTGGCATGCTGCGATCAGTTCACCGATCAGATCACGCCTGAACGGGGTGTTGGTGATTTTATAATCAGTCAGCGCAGAGTCGAAGAGACAAAACCCGTCGTGATGCTTGGCGGTCACGGTGATATAGCGCGCGCCTGCATCCCGGGCCAACTCCACCCAGGCATCGGCATCGAATAAATGCGGATTAAAGTCATGGATCAGTTTGCTGTATTCATCGCGGGGAATCTCTTCGTGGTACATCGCCCATTCGCCGCGACCCAGCAACGAATAAAGCCCGAAATGGACAAACATGCCAAAGCGCGCCTCATAAAACCAGCGCAGTTCTTGTTTAATTCCTTGTGGAACAATCATGGGACAGCCTCCTGATGATTTGGTAAAAGTTTTTTTACAACAACCAAGTCAAACGATGCCTTAACGCCAACGTCTGGTGCCATAATGATATGAGTTATAACTCATTATACCGCAAGAAGAAGCCATAATTGTTGTGTCAGTGAAACAACAATTCGCTTCCGCCGATTTTTATCAAAGACAAAATGCATCGGCCATCTCCAGAAGAATCACTTTTGCGCAGTGTTATTATGTTGACCAAGAGGTCATCTGTGCGATAGTATCATGGCAGAAACATGCAGTTTGAGTAAGAATAATGACGATCAGGCGGTCGAGAATAAAGGAGTGTACAAAAAGATGAGTAATCAAAAACCAAAGAGAATCCTCTGGCTATCGTCTGACCATATGCGTTACGACTGCATTTCCGCTTATGGAAACGGCGGTATCCATACACCCAATCTGGACGATCTGGCCAATCACGGCGTCAACTTTCACCAGTGCTATTGTCAAGCGCCGGTCTGCATGCCCAGCCGGGCAAGTTTCATGACCGGTCTATATCCACAGCAGACCGGCGTCACGAATAATGGCTACTGTTTGTCGCCGGACTTTAGGCCGTTTGCTTCGTACAGCTTCAAAGCAGCCGGTTATCAAACTGCTCACATCGGTAAACTTCATGTCCAACCGCATGACAACTACGATTTTGATCCAAGACCGCATCATGCATATGGTTTTGACAGCTTCTGGCTTGCAGAGGCGCGCGGCTGTTATGAGGATGCCTGGATGACATGGCTGAGAGGCAGGTATCCTGAGCATGTCGACAAGCTTCGGGTTCCCAGGGTTCTCGATCGGACGGATGATGAAAAACTGGGCCGCGTCATTGATGCGCCGGTTGAAACAACCCATAGCAGTTGGGTATCACATGTGGGAAAAAACTTCATCCAAACCCATCGGCAAACCAACTTATTTATGCATCTGGGTTTCCATAATCCCCATCCACCTTTAAATCCGACCAGCGCTGCTTTTGCACCTTACCAGTCAGCTGCAATTCCTTTGCCCCATTTCGGCTATGAGGAATGGAAAGACAAGCCGGAGCCTTTGCATGACATGCTGAAGAGCAGAGAGACCTGGACACATACAGATCTGGTTGAGTATCGGCGATACTTTTATGCACTGGTGACCGAGCTGGATCTGGCCATTGGCAGCCTCATGCGCTATCTCAAACAGGAAAATCTGCTGGATGACACGCTGATCGTCTTTATGGCAGATCATGGAGATCTTTGCGGTGACCACAGCATGACACACAAAGGTGCAAGCTATTACGACGAAATCATGCATACGCCGCTTATTTTTCATTGGCCGGCCGGTCTGGGCCAGGATAGACGAGATATGTGTGGTTTGGTCGAAAATGTGGATATTCTGCCAACACTGCTCGAGATTGCCGGCGGATCCATTCCGGCACCTGTGGTCGGCAGATCGTATGCCCAAGCCATCATGGCTGGTTTACAACCCGACTTCAGGTCGGATGTTTTTGCATATGAAGAACCAGGCTCGGCGATGCTCAGGACTGAGCGGTTTAAATATATCCGCTACAATTCTACAGGCGGTGAAGTCCTGTATGACCTGGATCTGCCGGAACACGAAGTTGTCAACGTGGTAAACCGGACTGAATATCGGGATGCTTTGCATGAAATGAGAGAAAGAATGCTGTGTAGGGCTCTGCAAGCAGGAAGGAGCAATCAGGAACGGCTTTTTGATTATTGAACTACAATTTGTCGTAAATAAGGTCATTCAGGTATTAAGAAATACTAAATAACTGCTGTTGACGGAAAGCAGCAAGACACGAACCATTACGCCCTGCAGTTAATCAATGCTGTGGGTTAAGTGTGAAACAACTTGCTCTATAGTTCTCCCAGTGGAGTTCGACAGAAGCAAGTTGTTTCTCAGCAATCCTTAATACTACATAGAACTATTTTGGGGCTTGCCTATTGTCAAAAAACCTGTTAT
>JAWSUP010000440.1:0-3455 GCA_033549405.1 Bacillota bacterium
GCCCGCTTCATCATCGGTTCCAACGCCAAATCCGTCTTTTGCCATGAATTCAACCCGCCGGGATCCTGGTATCAGGGCAACGCTTCAGCGATCGCCATCTTCACCATGCAGAACGGCACCGTTTTCTGTTACCGCGGCTCGTGGTGTGCTGTGGGTTGCCAGACCAGCTGGGAATCAGACTGGCGCATCACCGGAAGTAACGGAAGCGTCCTGTGGGACGGCCGATCCATGCCCTGGGCTGAAGTCCCGCGGCCGGCAGGTGGTCAGAGCGAGGCAAAATTTCTACCTGACCTGATCCGCGTCGATGGATCTGAAGCGTGGAATGGGCAGGAAGGCCACGCAGGCTGTCTGGATGCACTTTTTGACGCTTTGCTGGCAGGTCGTCCGGCCGAAACTGATGGTGCAGACAACCGGCACAGTCTGGCCATGGTCATGGGCGCCATTGAAAGTGCCCGCACCGGGCAACAGGTTTCCATCAAATAACAGGAGGAAATGATAATGAAATGGCCTGAAAAAACCAATCTGATCCGCATCGGCACCTTGTTAAATGGAGCTGACGCTCCGCGCCTGATACCCCAGATCGCTGACTATGGTTTCGAGTCTTTTGAACTGACTTTCTGGCAGACAACCGGTTCTGTAGATCTCTTTGAGCTCGCAAAACAGGTGCGGGAAGCCATCGGAGATCGCGACATCATCATATCCGGATTGGGTATCTTCGGCAATGTGTTAACCGGTCATGGCAAGAATGCCGATTCTCTGGCCAGCTGGGAACGCTGCATAGACGCTGCCAGGGCCTTTGGCACTGACCTGGTTGCGGGATTTACGGGGCGGCTCGTCGACCAGCCGATCGATGCATCCATTCCCCGCTTCAAGGAAGTCTTTGGTGAACTCTGCCGACGTGCAGCTGACCAGGGCGTTCGCATCGCCTTCGAGAACTGCGACATGGGCGGCACCTGGGAGCGGGGTGACTGGAATATCGCCCATAATCCGACCGCATGGGAGCTGATGTTCGATGCCATACCTGCAGCTAACATCGGCCTGGAATGGGAACCTTGCCACCAGATGGTCAGCCTGATCGACCCCATTCCCCAATTGCGCACTTGGGTGCCAAGAATTTTCCATGTCCATGGCAAAGATGCCACCATCGCCTGGGACATCGTGCGGACCAAAGGCATCCATGGTCCGGACCCTTATGTCTGGCATCGGACGCCGGGTTTTGGCGACAGCAACTGGCGCGACATCATTACAATCTTGCGCCAGAACCAATATCAGGGTACCATTGATATTGAAGGTTTCCACGATCCGGTTTACCGCGGTGAACTGGAATGGACAGGTCAGGTCAGTGGCCTTCAGTATCTGAAGAGCTGTCGCGGCGGCGACTATGTAGTAAACCCCGGGTAATTGAGTATCCAGGGTAGTCGGCGTCATTATCAGCAGAAAGTGTCACGGCTGGTCAGACATCGGCCAATCATGCTAAAATGTGAAATGAACCATCCTGCTGCACGATGAACTGAGCTATTCTGAACATGTGAGGTGAAGAAAATGACAAGACCTGTAACCCTTTTTACTGGCCAATGGGCTGATCTGCCGTTCGAAGAAATTTGCCGGCTCGCTGCCAAAATGGGCTTTGAAGGCCTGGAGATCGCCTGCTGGGGCGACCATATGGATGTCAGCCGCGCAGCGACAGATCCCGCCTATGTCGCAGAGAAGAAAGAGACGCTCGCTCGCCATGGCCTGCAATGCTGGGCGATCGGCAACCATCTGGCCGGCCAGTGTGTCGGTGACCGCTATGACAAGCGCCTGGACGGTTTTGCTCCGGATGCATATAAAGGTGATCCCAAAGCCATCCGCAAATGGGCCATCAAAGAAATGAAACTGACGGCCCGTGCCGCCCAGGCCATGGGCTGCTCAGTCGTGACCGGATTCATGGGATCCCCGATCTGGGCCTGGTGGTATTCATTTCCGCAAACGACTGAAGAAATGATCGAAGAAGGATATGACGAAATCGTCGAGCTCTGGACTCCGATACTGGATGAATTCAAGCGCTGTGGTGTTCGCTTTGCCCTGGAAGTGCATCCGACTGAGATCGCATTTGACTTTTACACGTCGAAAAAGCTGTTTCGTGAGAAATTTGCCAACAATGGGACGCTCGGCATCAATTTTGATCCCAGCCATCTTGTCTGGCAGGGCTTGAAACCCCATCTTTTCATTCGCGAGTTCGCCGACAAGATCTATCACGTGCATATCAAGGATGCCCTTGTCAACACATCCGGTACAGAAGGCATCCTGGGTTCATTCCTGAACTTCGGCGACACACGTCGCGGTTGGAACTTTGTGTCGCCCGGACATGGCAGTGTCGATTTTGAACGAATCATCCGCGAGCTTAATGCGATCGGCTACGATGGCCCCTTGTCAGTAGAATGGGAAGACAGCGCCATGGAGCGCGTGTTTGGCGCCACAGAAGCCTGTGAAATGGTCAAGCGCATCAATTTCAACCCTTCAGACGTGGCCTTCGACAAAGCGTTGAAAAAATAACAGCGGCTGTGGCGGGTTTATCAATCCATGCGGCGGTGCAAACAGATGCATCGCCGCTTTACTTTGGACTTTTATTTTTGTAATAAAACACGGCGAGCTGCGTGCGGTCGCGCAGGCCCAGTTTTTCCAGGATGACTGAGAGCTGGTTGCGCACGGTCCCTTCACTGAGGTACAGCCGGGCGGCGATCTCCCGGTTGTTCAGCCCTTCGGCGACCAGGCTGATCAGTTCTTCTTCCCGGTCCCGGATGTCAAAAGCGCTTAGATCCGGCTGGCGCGCTGCACCGACCAACGCGGGAATTTTTGCCATGATGTCATCGCCAAAGACGTTCTGGCCGCTGTGCACAGCCTTGATGGCTGGAACGATGCAGGCGAAATTCTGTTTGAGGATATAGCCGCAGGCGCCCATGCGCAGCGCCCGGATGATGTATTCGTCGTCGGAAAAGGTGGTCAGGTATAACAGTCGGGCGCCTGGGTGGGCTGCCAGGATGGCTTCACCGGCCTGGAGGCCATCCAGCGGTTTCATGCGGATATCCATCAGGAGGACATCCGGTCGCAGCTGCTCAAACAGGGCAATCGCTTCCTGCCCATCCTGGCCTGTTCCGATGACTTGCAGACCGGCGTCTGCTTCGACAATGATCTGCAAAGACATGCGGATCAGCTGATCGTCATCAACCAGCAGGACTTTTATTGGATTATGTTCCATCTCAGTGCACCTCATGCTGATTTTCATGGCAGGTCAGGATCCTGCTTGCCGGCTGCCGTCCTTGCGCGGGACCGATATAAAAATCACAAAGCCCCGTTCCCTGCTGATGTTGATTTGCCCGTTCAAGCCGCGAACCCGCTCGACCATGTTCTTGAGGCCGATTCCGCTGGCCGTATCGCCCATCAGGGAATCGATATCCAGGGATCCGTCAGCCATT
>JAWSUP010000441.1:0-3450 GCA_033549405.1 Bacillota bacterium
TCGTTCTTGCGATCAGTTCGCGCAACTGATGACAGCACACCCTGGTGTAAAGTCCATTGTTGACCATTTTGAAACAAATGCTGATAGTTGCCTGATCAGTTTGCACCGGGCGTCAGACCGCAGGCAGCTTTTACAGGTGTTTGCTGAAACAGGAATGGATCTTGAGCAGTTCAGCATCGTCGAACCAACGCTTGAGGAGATTTTCATTGAGAAAGTCGGT
Organism: Bacillota bacterium; assembly: GCA_033549405.1. Classification (GTDB taxonomy): domain Bacteria; phylum Bacillota; class Clostridia; order Saccharofermentanales; family UBA5734; genus JAAYBY01. Next base: position 221 of record JAWSUP010000441.1, read on the forward strand.
GATGTTATATGAGCAGCAGGTTCAGCCTTCGTCAGTTTCAAGTTGTCTTGTCCTTTGAGTATGCTTCCTATTTGCGCAATAAAGTTTATGTCGGCATCACCATCGCCTTTATCCTGCTCATCGGCATCGGTCTCAGCCTGCCATCCATTATCGGTTTTGTCAGACAGCTTGGTATCGACGGTCCCGGGCAATCGGTCGACCCCGGTCCGGAACAAACCATCCATGTCATAGACGAGGCTGGCCTTCTGGAAGATCTCGAACTGTTGCGCGCAGCCATGCCGCAGGAAATTTTTGCCGTTGCAGCGTTGGAGCAACTGCCGGATCTGAGGAAAGCAGTCAATGACGGTGAAGCAAGGGCTATTTTGCATCTTGAATCAGCTATCCGTTTCACACTGATTGAGCGCAGAGCAGGCAGCGACCTGCCGTGGCGTCTGCAGCAGTATCTGACGGTCCGCTACCGTGAACAATTGCTGGCTTCCTATGGACTTGCTCCCGGGCAAGTCGAAGCAGCCATGATTCAACCCGAGATCACACACGTCGAAACGGTTGCCGAAACCGGCAAAACAATGGAACAGGCCTTTATGTATACCTATCTTCTGTTGTTTCTCTTGTACTTCACGGTCATGATGTATGGCCAGCTGGTCGCATCTTCAGTCGCATCGGAAAAGAGCAACCGGGCCATGGAAATGTTGATCACGTCCACCAAACCGATGAATCTCATGTTTGGCAAGGTCATCGGCTCCGGGCTGGCCGGGCTGACACAGATTGGCCTGTTCATCCTGACTGCCGGGGTCTTTTATGGAATCAACCGGGAGGTCTGGTCCGATGTTGCCGTAATCCGGTCCATCTTCCAGATGCCAGTCGGCATCCTGGTGTACACGATCCTGTTTTATCTGCTCGGATATTTCATGTATGCCTTTTTGTATGGTGCACTGGGATCTCTGGCCAGCCGCACCGAAGACATCAACACCAGCATCATGCCGGTCATCTTGGTCATCATGGCAGCCATGTTCATCTCGTTGTATGGCATGATTTCACCGGAATCCGGCGTTCTTATGGTGTTTTCCTTTGTTCCCTTTGTTGCGCCGATGTCCATGTTTGTCCGCATCAGCATGACAGAAGTGCCCGCCTGGCAGATCGCATTGTCGATAGCTGGCATGTTCCTGACCATATATGGAACAGGCTGGTTGTCCAGCCGGATTTATCGGCTTGGTGTCCTTATGTATGGCAAACCGCCGCACCTTGGTGAATTGCTGTCCCTGCTGCGCCAGGCCGGCAAATGAGGGCCGGCTAAGGGACTGATCAGTCAGGCGGCATATTTGCGGACGAATTCCTCCAGTTCAGATAAAGGCATCGGCCGGCCGATCAGATATCCTTGTGCTTTGTAAAATCCTGCTTCCTCTAGCAATTCGAGTTGCTCGGCAGTTTCGATGCCCTTAGCGCAAACTGTTATATCGAGCACATGGGCTAACTGCAGAATTGCCAGGGTGACCTTAAGTTCGCGCTCGGATTCTGTTATGTTGGCTGTGAAAGCCTTACTGAGTTCCAGCATGTCGAATGGCACATGCCTGAGCAGGTCAACCGTTGAATAACCGGTGCCGAAATTACCTAAAACCAGGTTAATGCCCAGCTCGTTGTGTATGCGATTCAAGTTGGCAATACCGACGGCATTCAGCGGCTGGGCCTCGCTCAGTTCAAACTGGACATGGCTGCTCTTGATTTTTGTCTTGGTTATCATTTCGCTGACACGATCGACAAATTCCGGGCGATTCGCCTGAAAGCCCAGAATATTGATCGAAATATTGAGATCCATCCCAAGATTCTCCATCAGCTTTGCGCCGCTTGTGAACGCTTTTTCCAAAAACCAGGCGCCGAATCTCATCGTCAATTCCTCATCTGCTTCGATGACAGGGATAAATGCCTGGGCCGGGACGCGTTCCTGATTGTCAGCGATCATCAGATCAATGAACACTTCATAGGTATTGCAGGTGTTTTTGCCAAGTGTCCATTTGGGCTGACCAAACAGTAGAAAACGATCATGGGCAAGTGCCTCGATAATCTGATTGCGAGTGATCTCGTTCATGCGGCTGCCTCCTTTATGCTATCATGTCGACTCTTAAGCCATTATACTATATCCGGGAGATAGATTGGCTTATCTGTGATAAAATAAGGCCAAGATCTGCCGACTGAAGTAATTTCTTAACGATGCCAGAGTGACATGCCAGAGTGAGGGGATTTTCATGCAAGATGGTTTTATCCGCGTCGCTGCCGCTACTCCACTGATCCGGGTCGCCGATGTCCGTTACAACCGCGATCAGATCCTGTCCCTGATCCACGAAGCAGCAAGGAAACAGGTCAGTGTTGTTGTTTTTCCTGAATTGTGCCTGACCGGCTACACCTGTTCTGACTTGTTTCTCAGCAGGTCACTGCTGGATGCCGCTACGGAGGCGTTACTGGACCTGGTGCGGGCAACAGCCGGCTTTGATACCATCTGCATCGTCGGTCTGCCTCTGGTCAAAGGGCAGGACCTGTACAATGCGGCTGCCGTTATCCAGCGCGGACAACTGCTGGGCATCGTCCCGAAGACGCACGTGCCTAATTACGCCGAGTTTTATGAGTTGCGCCATTTCTCGCCAGGCGGCATGACCAAAGACACCGGGACGACATGCCGGATTAACGGTCAGGCCATACCATTCGGAACGGATTTGCTGTTCAGCTGCCGGGAGATTCCTGAGTTTCAGTTGTCTGTCGAGATCTGCGAGGATCTCTGGGTACCGCTTTCTCCTTCGATTGCTGCCGCAAAAGCCGGCGCGACAGTTATCTGTAATCTGTCCGCCAGTGATGAGACCCTGACGAAAGCTGCTTACCGCCGCCTGCTCGTGGAAAGCCACTCTGCCCGCCTGATCTGCGCATACCTCTACGCAGATGCCGGTGAAGGAGAATCGACGACCGATCTCGTTTTTTCCGGCCATAACCTTATCTATGAAAACGGGCGCAGACTGGCTGAATCGGCCTTATTCAGCCACGGTCTTATTGCAGCTGAAATCGACGTCCAGCTCCTCCAGGCTGAAAGAAGACGCCAGAACACGTATACTGGTTCCGAATCTGTCGACCAGGCCTGTTTTCGCCATGTCGAGTTCTCTGTGCTTCCTTTCGGGCTCGAACTGACCCGTCCGGTCGCGCCTTTACCTTTTGTGCCGTCCGACCGGCATGATCTTGCCGAACGTTGC
>JAWSUP010000442.1:0-2790 GCA_033549405.1 Bacillota bacterium
CTTCCTTTGCAATTCTTTCTTAATTTTAGGCTTTTATTGGCAAAAATGGGCACGTGCTGGTGCTGATAACCGGCCGGCCCTATGACCTGAGCTGGGCCAGCGATCATGTGGCAGCCATACTTCAGGCCTGGTATCCCGGCGAACAAGGCGGATATGCGCTCTGCGACCTGCTTTTCGGTGCGGAAAGCCCTTCCGGCCGGTTACCGATCAGTTTCCCGCGGTCAACCGGACATATCCCCTCTTTCTACAACCACAAAGTGTCCGCACGCGGCTACTACAAAAAGCCGGGCTCAACGGAGCAACCTGGCCGTGACTATGTGTTCTCAACGCCGCAGCCACTCTACCCTTTCGGCCACGGTCTCAGCTACACGACATTCAGCTACAGCGACCTGTGCGTCAAACCGGAAGAGACTTCGGCCGACGGGCATGTCGATGTCACTGTCACAGTTACAAACACCGGCGGGCTGACAGGCAAGGAAACTGTTCTGCTCTTCTTGACAGACTGCTACCGGCGCATCACACCGCTTGTGCGCCAGTTGCGCGGAATCAGCAAAATCGAACTGCGGCCAGGCGAAAGCCGCCAGGTCACATTCCGTCTGGATCAGAGCGACCTGTCTTTCATAAACGAACAGATGAAGCCTGAAGTCGAACCCGGTACATTTAAAGTCAGCGTCGGACCGCTGGAAACCAGTTTCCAGGTCGTCTGAGCGATAATACATCCGTTGCTTTTTACGCAGAATCCGGAGGTGGCTATGCGGCAGTTGAAAATAGGCACGTGCCAGACAGAACTTACCCCGCCGATGCCCGTGATGCTGGGCGGCATGTTCAAGAAATACCAAGCTGATCAGGTGCTGGACCCGCTGTATGCCAGTTGTGTCGTGCTCGATGACGGTACGGCAGCAGCAGTTATCGTCAGTTGTGATCTGGCGATCATCCAGCGGGATACCGTCACTTATATCCGCGACCAGATTCAGCAGAAAACCGGCATACCTGGCGCACACATCTGCATATCAACAACCCACACCCACACGGCGCCCAACATGGGTCTCGAGTCCATCTACAGCAGTGCCGACGAATCATCAATCCTGCGTGTCGCCGACCTGATCGTCGCATCTGTCGTTTCGGCCAGTGAAAAGATGGTGCCAGCCCGGATGGGCTTTGGCAAAGGACATGTAAATCGCTGTGCGTCCAACCGGCGCTACATCATGAGTAATGGCAGGAGCAAGATGAATCCGGTCGGTGTCAACAATCCTGATCGTCTGTTAGTTGAAGGGCCTGCCGACGAGGAACTGCAGGTCGCCTGGTTTGAAGATCTTGAAGGAAATTTACTTTCCGTGCTGGTCAATTTCGCTTCGCATGCAGCGATTTATTATGGCAGAAAGTGGATTTCGGCAGATTTTCCCGGCGTCATCCGGTCTGTCATCCAGAAAGTCTACGGTTCACATCTTCCGGTGCTTTACCTGCAAGGGGCCTGCGGCAACACGATCCCCTTCGACTTTGAGCATGATGACAACTGGGGTAGAGGTATCGACGGCTGTAGGCGCATCGGCACAATCCTGGCCGGTGAAACCATCAAGATCATGGCAGAAAATCCGCCGGATGAAAACGCACCAGGCAACGTAAAAATTCTGGGAAAAACGCTGGCTCTCCCTTTCCGGGAGTATTCTGCTGTAGAGGTAGCTGACGCGAAAGCGTTCTGGAACCAGCTCCCGCCTGAACAGAAAGAAAAACTGGATGCCTTTGCTCTGGTCGGCGATCTGGAAAAGGCGGCTCAGATCAACAATATTTTCGTTCTTGACCAGCTGAAACAGCAGTATGGCCGGATGCCGGTCGAGATCATGGCGATTGGATTGGGCAATCTGGTGATTGTGACCAACCCGGCTGAGCTTTTCGTCGAATATCAGCTGCAGATCAAGCAGCATTTCAGGGATACACCCGTTATGGTCGTGGAACTGGCCAATGGCTGGATCAGTTACGTGCCCACCCGCCAGGCGATCGCACTGGGCGGCTATGAAGTGTCGCAGCGCAGGGTGTGCGATGAAGCCGGGCAGCTGATCACAGATGCCAGTATAGATCTGGTCCGGCAGCTGACGATGGCCACCCGAACATTTCCGTTATAAAGACGTGATGCCTTTGTACCTGAGAATCATTATACTATATCAATTTTAAGGATATGACAGAGCTGGGTCACCGCGTCGGTCAGATCACCATAAGCCACGATCGTGTGTTGTGAAGCCACTTTTTCCGCAAACTGCTCGACCGGTGTGTCCAGGATCACTTCGAGGCTGGCCAGTTGGGGCGCTGGATGGGTCCAGCCATACTCCTCCCAACTGCGCGGCTGTACCGCCAGTCCGGTTGCCAGATGCATCTTATAGCGGCCATTTTCTTCTATCAGGCGAAGCAATGTGACCGGTCCATCCTTGACTTTGGATATATTGAGCAGACTGCCGCTGAAATTGCCGAACGCTGCCGGCAACATGCGGACTTCGCCCTTGACGGCTGCCGTTGGGATATAGTCCGGCACACCGATCAGAACCCGGTTGGGGAAGTACTCATAAAACTCCATGTAGTGCGCGGCCTGGCCGCTGAGGTACTTGACCATCAACTGGGTCACGTTGCCGATGACGTCATTTTCCGGAGTGGTGCAGACAGACAACCGGTCTGCCAGCAGCATAAAAACCATGGCCGGGGGGAATCCTTCCAGCCTTTTCATGCCGTCCACATCAATCAGGGTGACGGCATCATAATGGCGTTCTTCGACTTTCATTTTGAGGGCCAGGTAATAGCGAA
>JAWSUP010000442.1:2800-3442 GCA_033549405.1 Bacillota bacterium
AGCAGAACAGCTTCATCCGGCTGTTTTTCGAACATCCACTGGTCGAGACATTCAGCCAGTATCTTTCTGGCTTCCGACTCATCGACTTCGTCAAGGTTGCGCACCATCTCCAACATATCGAAACATTCAACTTCGACACCGATCTCACGCCGCAGGGCAAGTCCGTCGAACATCGTCCCATAGAGCAGCATGTCACGATAACCCATCGAGCCAACGCGTGCGTCACGCAACAGGCTGGCTGTCATAGCTGCTTTGCCATAGGCATCGATCTTCTCCAGAGGCGCCGGCAGGTCAACAATACTGTAAACATAACGGAAGGTATAGCCAAGCCCCTGCATGACCTGGCGCAGCCCGCTTGTACCAGCCTGTGGAGCAGTTGTGACCAGACGGCCTTTGTTCATCCAGCCTGTAAGGCCCCAGAGCAGCATCGGCGTATGACGGAACTTATCGGTTACACGTATAACGGTGTGCGTCGGGATCCAACCGGCCAGGCAGACAACGAGGACATCCATCTCGACCTTTTTCAGCGTTTCCACCGCCCGGTCTGCCTCAGCGCAAGCCGGATCATCGCTGACCGGTTCGGCTGTATCCACGGACCAGCCCAGTTTCATAAGTTGCTGAACCGCTTCTGAACACAGTCTT
>JAWSUP010000443.1:0-3430 GCA_033549405.1 Bacillota bacterium
CATTCGCTTTGACACGCTGATGGCAGATCGTGATCCCGCCTTTTTTACAGAATTGTGCCAGTACCATGTCAGCGGGCAGCTCAAAGTCGCCCCTGAGCATGTCAGTTCAGCTGTTCTGGCTGCCATGGGCAAGCAAAGCACTACTTATCAGGACTTCTGCAAACGCTACCAGGCAATCAATGAACATCTCGGGCTGCGCCAGTATCTGGTTCCATACCTGATGTCTGGTCATCCCGGCAGCACTTTGCAGGATGCCATAGAATTGGCCCTGTTTCTGCGGCGGGAGCGCAGAGCGCCTGAACAGGTTCAGGATTTTTATCCGACACCGGGCACACTATCGACAGTCATGTACCATACCAGACTCAATCCGCTGACTATGGAACCGATCCATGTTCCGGATGAACGTGAGAAGAAATGGCAACGCGCATTGCTGCAGCCGACACTGCCGCACAATCGGCAGAGCGTGGTCCAGGCCTTGCAGACCGCCGGACGTATGGACCTGATCGGTTATGGTCCGGATAAGCTGTTGGCGCCCTTGCCGGGTAAAGCAACGACTGCCCGGGATCCTGATATAAAACAGCCCCTGCAAACTAAAGGAGGTACGAATCATGAGCACAATCATCCGCGGAAAAGAACTGGCAAGCAGCCTGCGCTCGCGAACAGGCGCAGACGTGGAGCGGCTGAGCCGGAAAGCCGGAAAACGCCCGGGGCTGGTCGTCATCCAGGTCGGTGACGATCCCGGATCTTTATTGTATGTCAACAACAAGAAAAAAGCCTGTGAAGAAGCCGGCATCCGCTCCTACAGCCACCATCTGCCGGCATCTGTGTCGCAATTGGAGCTGCTTGCCCTGATCGACCAGCTCAATACCGACACAGAAGTCCATGGCATCCTCTGCCAGCTGCCGTTGCCGGATCATATCGATGAATTCACGATTATCTGTGCCATCAAGCCGGAAAAGGATGTTGATGGTTTTCATCCCGTCAATGTCGGTCTTTTATCTTTGGGACGTGATTGCCTGCTGCCGTGCACACCAGCCGGCATTATCGCAATGCTTAAGGCTCATGATCTGCCAATCAAGGGAAAACGCTGCGTTATCGTCGGGCGCAGCAATATCGTCGGAAAACCAATCGCCCAGCTGATGTTGCGCGAACATGCAACGGTGACGATCGCCCATTCACGGACCCAGGATCTGCCAGGAGTCTGTCGTGAGGCTGATATTCTGATCGTCGCGATCGGTAAGCCACAGATGGTCAATGCTGACTATGTCAAGCCGGGTGCTGTTGTCATCGATGTCGGCATCAACCGGAATGAGCACGGCAAAGTGGTCGGTGATGTCGATTTTGCCGCTGTAGAACCCATTGCAGGTGCCATAACGCCGGTACCGGGCGGTGTCGGCCTGATGACGGTCGCCATGCTGCTGAAAAACACCGTTGACGCCTTCTGCCGGATCGAAGGTCTTCATCTGTGACCGGCACGATCCGTTTTCTGCATCTGTCTACCGACAGCGGCGCAATACAGCTGAACGTCCAGTCTGCGCTGGCAGCGCTGGCAGGCATCTTGATTTTGCTGCTGGTTTTTTTGCTTATCCAGATCTGGCGGCTCAGCCGCAATTTAGCTGTAAGACAACAACAGCAAGATCAGCTGCGTCTGACCATCGACCAGCTTAGCCGGAATTCTGCGCTCCAGATCGAGCAATTGCAGCAAAGTATTGTGTCACGGGTGAGTGAAACCAATCGGGAGCAACGCGAGATCAACGCTTTATTTTTGACCCAGATGCAGCAGGCAAACCAGGGAAGCGGTCAAATGCTGGAGACCATCCGCCAGTCCATCCAGGAGCAAATGGCAAAAATAGCCGGCAATCTGCGTGACATGCAGGCAGTGGCAGGCGATGTCCGTTCACTCAGGCAAGCTCTCGGATCGGTGCGCGGCAGAGGTGTCATCGGCGAACTGCAACTCGAACAGCTGCTTGCCGATGTCCTGGCGCCAAGCCAATACCGGACCCAGGTGCGGATCAGGCCGGGTCGACAGGAAACTGTCGATGCGGCTGTTTTGCTTTCCTCAGACCAGAAGGGACAGGGCGAGGTGTTTTTGCCGATAGACGCCAAGTTCCCGCTTGATTACCTGCATCGTCTCCTGTCGGCCCGCGAAGCTGACGATGAAGAAGCAGCCGCGGTCTTCAGCAAAGAGCTGATCGGCCGACTGCGCCAGGAAGCGCGCAAGATCGCTGAGCTGTATGTCGAACCGCCGGTTACGACCGATTTTGCGATTCTCTATCTGCCAGGTGAAAATCTGTTCGCCGAAGCGATGCGCGATGGCGCGTTGGCGTCTGAGCTTTACCGCCAGCACCGGATCCTGTTGGCCGGACCGACATCGATGGCGTCGATTCTGGCAGGTTTGCAGGCTATATTTCGCCTGCAGTCGATGGAACGGCAGTCTTTGGAGATTGCACGCGCACTCAGTAGATTGCAGCACGATTTCCAGCAATACGAAACCAGTCTTGAGCGTATCCACGGCCGCCTCGTCAGATCTGTCAGCGATACGGAAAGCTGTATCCGGTTTGCTGCTCAGGTCAGGCATCGCCTGGAAGGTTTGGATCTGGAGAACAGGGAAGAGCAGCATTTGCCTGATGTTACATTACAGGAGGAAACAGAATAACTATGACTTCGATCAAGAAAGCTGAAATTATTTGTGTTGGTACGGAACTGCTGCTCGGTCAGATTATCAACACTAATGCCGCCTGGCTGGCCAGGGAACTGAGTCTTCTGGGTATTCATTCTTACTACCAGACGGTCGTTGGTGATAATCCCGGACGGCTCGCAACCTGTATCAGGCAAGCGATCGGCAGATCCGATATTGTTCTGCTGACCGGTGGCCTAGGGCCGACACAAGATGACATCACCATGGCGGTTGCCGCTGAAGTCGCCGGGTTGCCGCTGCGTCTGCATGAACCGAGCCGATCCGCCATTGCCGGATATTTCCAGCGTCTTGGCCGACGTCAGGTGACGGCCAACAACTGGAAGCAGGCCCAGCTTCCGGACCCATGCATCCCGCTGACTAATAACAACGGAACAGCGCCTGGAGCCATCCTTACGGCAACGCAGTCCGGACATAGTTGTCATCTGGTTCTCATGCCCGGTCCGCCTTCGGAAATGCAATTGATGTTTGCCGAATCGGTCGCTCCCTGGATCCGGCAAGAGACAACAGCCCGCTTTCGCCATGTCTTCGTGCGCATGATCGGTATTGGCGAATCGTCAGCGGAAACTGAGCTGATCGACTTGATCGAGCAGCAGCATAACCCGACCCTGGCGCCATACGCATCAGAAGGCGAGGTTGTTTTTCGCATCACCCAGTCGCTTTCTTCTGAAGATGAACCTGATCTGACAGCAGCATTGCTGGAAAAAGTCAGGCAGCGTGTCGGAGCCTATATCT
>JAWSUP010000444.1:0-2274 GCA_033549405.1 Bacillota bacterium
ATCATGTGCCTGTAACCAGCCAGGTCAAAAGCGCATGAGTCCGCATCATAGAACCGCAGGACATTGATTGAGGCCAGGTTACAGCTGGTATCATCGAGGAAGGCGTACTCACCGCAGGGATTGGTGGCATTGATGCGGTTATGGCGCGCGCCGATTTCGCCATCCTCACCGGCCGGGCATGTATGCCACTCATTGAACGTGTCCGAGAACTGAGGCGCTGGATCGGCACATTTCCAGGCTGCTTCGTTGAAAATCTGCCAGAGGTGATCGACGCGTACCTCGCGGTCAACAGAGTCGTCCCTGCGTCCGCGCAGCAAGATGGTCGCATCCGGATCCTGGTCGAGGTTTGCCACCTTCGTCATAAATTCATGCGTCAGACGGACAGAATTATTGCTGTTCTGCCCCGATACCGTCTGGTAGGCTTCTCCATCCATGTCCGCGTCGTAACCCATTTTTGCCAGAGCTCGGACTTTGTCTTCTTCCCGGGCTTTCCAGAGCATGAAGGTTTCGATCTCCGGGTGATCGATGTCGAGGCTGCACATTTTTGCGGCCCGACGGGTCGTCCCACCTGATTTGATCGCGCCGGCGTTACGATCCAGGCCTTTGAGAAAACTCATCAGGCCCGAAGAAGCGCCACCGCCGGAGAGACGTTCGCCTTCTGCGCGAATAGCCGAAAAATTTGTACCGGTTCCTGATCCACCCTTAAACAGTCGTGTCTCAGTGACATATTCCTCGGATATCGAATGCGGTCCCAGCAGTTTGTCTTCGATTGACAGGATAAAGCAGGCAGATGCTTGAGTGCGGGTGTAGTCATCATTGGATGCGACAACTTCACCGCTCTGCTCATTATAGTAATAATAGCCGTTATTGCCGCCGCTGATGCCATAGCTCTGTTTCAAACCGGTATTGAACCATTGTGGCGAATTCGGCGCGAACATCTGGCTGAGGATTGCATACACCAGTTCATCGTAGAGGATCAGGCGCTGCATTTCATCGATCAGTCCTTCATCAACCAGGGCTGATACCCAGAAATCAACCATTCTGTGTGCAACCTGCCTCATGCTGTTTTCAGTGCCAGTCGGCGTCGGCACGCCGGCCTTGCGAAAATATTTCGAAGCGATGATGTCGCAGGCGTTCTGTGAGTAATGAGCGGGAAACTCAAGGTCCTTCATGTCAGTCAGCAATCGGCCGGTCTTGTGGTCGACGATCGTTACATCACGCATTTCCCAGCGAAACAGATCATAAACGGTCCTGCCAGGATATTTATCCAGTTCTCTGGTAAAGACGCGGGTGATCAGATCTGTCAGATTGGCCATGGTTGAATCCTCCCAATATCATGCTGTTAAGAGACAGAAAAATCGCTGGTGCAGATTCAGTTTAGCGCAACCAGCTTCCGGTTTCGTTACACAGGTTACCTTTATGCCGGATTTCTATCTGTTTATTTTATAATCATAATGGCATATCTGGTACAAGTCAATCGTCGTGCATACCAAATATTGATTTTATTCTTTTGCTTTACCAAGGTTCATTTACAGAATCTGTCTATGCATGTTAGCAATATGAAGCGTTTTCTGATCACTCTTTAGTCGATAAGTTCTGTAATCTAAGCGATGTTTATAATTATATTCACATAATTATAAAGACAATTTACTGACAAAAATAGGGAGGGAAAACTTGCATTTCCCCTCCCCGGTTCACTTAATATTTATAATTTGTTCTGATTATGTGTTTCTTACCTGATCAAATCAGACTCTTTGCTTCTGATTCTCTCTGTTATCAAGCCTTCTGCTCGCCTTTCCGGCTGCGACGGCGGAGGACGGTGAGGCCCAGCGCTGCCATCAGTAAACCGATGCCCCATGCCGGCCATGTTCCGGATTCGCCGGTCTGCGGGATTTCATCGACAGCGATGGCGGCAGTATCTTCATCTTCAACAGTTAACGGTTCATCATTGTTCATGGTGACTGTCGCCGTTGCGATGACGTGTGCGGTGTTGATCTTGACCAGTTCAATGTCAGCTTCAACAGATGTGTATTCATAGGTCAGGGTGACAGATTCACCGGGTGCCAGATCGCCAAGATCCAGGTAGACCGGATTGCTGCCGTCAGCCATCCATGTGTGGTCTGTACTCGCTGTCACGTTCCTGACCGCGCCGCCGGCCGGAGCCAGGTCATCTGTCAGAGTTACAAGACTAAGTGGTTCTTCACCGGTATTGGTGATGGTCACCGTGTAACGGAAAACATCACCGGGATAGCCGCCTGCCAGTTCTGCCGGAAC
>JAWSUP010000444.1:2284-3428 GCA_033549405.1 Bacillota bacterium
TGGGTCAAGTTCTGAACGAGCTTGGTCAGGGAGATGGCAGCCAGCGATAGCGGAATGTCATCAACGGTGACAATCGCCGTATCTGATACCTGCAGCACCGCGCCGTCAGGATAATCCGAAGTCGGGAGCATTGTGCCTGTCGCTGTCGCCGTGTTGATGATCGGTTCGCGGCTCAGGTCAGCAGCGACCACTGCGTAGTCGTAGATAAGTGTGATCATTGCACCAGGAGCCATATCGCCGAGGTTAACGGCTGCGAGACCGCCAGGTCCGGCAATCCAGGCAACTGTGCCCTGTCCGGTGATTGTGACATTGCTGCCGATTAAGGCTTCGTCATCCGTAAGGATCACATTGGTCAGGGTTACATTGCCGCTGTTGGTTACAACGACCGTATACTGTACGTTTTCACCGACGATCGCTTCAGATAATTCGGCTGGCGGCGAACCCGTGGAGATATTGGCGACCAGTTTGCTGATCGTCAGGTCAGGATTATGGATGAATTCGTCATAAAGTGTTACTGTGACCGTTGTGCCTGATTCTCCATTCGGATCCAGTTCAACCAGGATCGGATCGGTCAGCAGATGGAATCCATCCGGTGCAACCGTCTCAACGAGGAAATAGGATACAGGACCATAGGCGCCAACTGTTTTAGCTTTGCCGGCTGCATCGGTCGTCAGTGTCTCCAGCAAAGCGCCGGGGACCAGATTTCCATTGTCGTCGACTGCGGTACGCAGTTCGAATGTAGCGCCTGCAAGCGGTGTCGTCTCATCTCTGGCATCAAGCTTGATCAGCTCGATGTAGAAGGTCTTGAGTGTGTTAGTGATCGTGAATGATCCTTCGATGCCGATATAGGATGTTGTGTATCCGGGAACAGCGGTGATTTCAGCTACCGTATAGGTATACGGAACGCCGATGTTTTTGCCAGGCAGGTCATTCCAAGTGTGGGTCCAGCTGTTGATATCGTTCAGAAGAACAGGAGCGCCATAAGGGCTGCCATCCTGCAGCAACTGAACGGAGATGCCCAGAGGACGCAGACCATACATATCCTGGAAATCTTCCCAGATCTTCAGAACGGATACGCTGGTGGTTTCAGGGATGTGCGTGTTCGTCACGACGATCGCTCCGGCGTCATTGACACTATAGCCGA
>JAWSUP010000445.1:0-3416 GCA_033549405.1 Bacillota bacterium
CCGTCAATCGTCAAGCGGTAGGATGCAAGATCGACTGTCTGAACGCCGCTGATCGAATTGTCACGTGGCCCGACAGCCGGATCCAGCCTGGCACCCTGGTATTCCCTGATCTCATTTTCCCTGTAGCGGGACAGTGTCGCCTGTGAAACAACATCAACAGTTGGAGATGTGGTCAGTGTCACGCCAGTTGTTGTGTTGCCAGCCGATGTTACGGGCTGTTGTGCGCAGCCGGCAAAGGCTGAAAGAACCAACACAGTTAGTGAAAATGCTATTTCGAGTTTGATTTTCATCTCTGACACTCCTGTCCAGTCAGCTGTTAGTTCAATTATAGCAGAGTCTCCCGGATCACAACAGGCAGCGCAATTATCTGGCACGGTCATTGTCCGCTTTTTTGTGTTATCATGAACTTAGGGGCTGTTCGCAACCAGGATGAATTTACCGCAGAGACGCGAGGCAACCATGAAACAGAAGACACGCAACGCACTGGCCCTGATCGCCATCGTCATCTACATCGTCATCACCATGGCGAACCCAGACAACCCGATGATCCGTTACTACGCCCTGCTGGTGATCGGCGCTTACGAGCTGATCCTTTCCGCCATATACTATCTGCTCAACCGGCCGATGAAACCTCATGAGCGGATCGGCGAAATCATCGCCGCTGTGATCATTGCCGGAGCCATGTTGTTTGTTTTGTTCCGGTTCATTATCTGATGCAATAGCCACCAATAAAAATCTAAACCTACTGGAGGTGTTCTAGCTGTGAAACCGATCGAACCATTCTTCTCTTCTCCATCACCCGAGCATGTCGGTATTCCGTCCGAAGCTGTCCTGCGTTTCCTCGAACGCATCGATCGCGAGCGGATCTGCATGCATGGATTTCTGCTCCTGCGGCATGGCCAGATTGCCGCCGAAGGCTATTGGGCTCCGTTTACGCCCGAACGGTTGCATCGCATGTATTCGGTCAGCAAAAGCTTCGTATCGCTGGCGGTCGGTCTGCTGATCGATGACGGCAAACTGAGCCTCAATGACCCGGTCGTATCCTTCTTCCCTGACAAAGTGCCGCAGGATATCCATCCCTGGCTTGCCGGGGCTACTGTCCGCGACCTCCTGATGATGGCCACACCGCATTCACAGAATGCCTATACGATGAATGACCCGGATTGGGCCTGGTGCTTCTTCAACAAAGCACCCTCCCATCCGGCCGGTACCATTTTTGCCTATGACACGGCCGCCACGGTTGTCCTCAATACGATTGTCGAGCGGATCAGCGGCATGCCTTTTCTCGACTTCATGCGCCCGCGCCTGCTCGATCCGATCGGGTTCAGTCGCGATGCCTGGTGCGTCAAAACACCTGAAGGCACCTCCTGGGGCGGGTCAGGTGTCCAATGCACCCTGCGGGATCTGGCCAAGGTCGCACTGCTCTGCCTGAACCAGGGGCGCTGGGGTGACAAGCAGCTGATTTCACAGGCATATGTTGCTGCTGCGACCAGCAAACAAATCGACAACTCCATCAGCGGCAATGTCGGCTACGGTTACCAGATCTGGCGGGATAATGAAAACGGGTTTTCTTTCAGGGGGATGGGCAGCCAACTGGCTCTCTGTTTCCCGGATAAGTACTTCATTTTCACCTGTATCTCCGACACTCAGGGCGCCGGTTCGACCGGCGAAGGCATCTATGAAGCCATGTGGGAAGAGCTCTATCCTCACCTGGCGGAAAAGCCGCTGACGGAAAACAAGGCCAATCTGGCTGCACTGAACAGCAAGATCAGCCAACTGCAGGTTCTGCCACAGCCGGGGGAAATGACATCGCCGCTGGTTGGCAAAATCGACAGCCGCTGGTATGTTCTGGAAGACAATCCCATGGGCATCAGCCGCATGAAACTGACCTTTGAGAAGGACAGCGTACTTTGGCGTTACACGAACGGGCAGGGTGACAATGAGCTCCGTTTCGGTATCGGGCATTGCCTGGCTGGAGTGTTTCCCCAGAAAAACTATTTTGGCAGCCAGATCGGGGTCAGACCCGGGATTCCTTACAAGTGCCTGGCATCAGCCGCCTGGGTCGAGACCCATAAGCTGAATCTGCTTGTGTACATCACGGATGATTATTTCGGCACTTTAAAAATGACCATATCTTTCAAAGAAGATGAGATCGCCCTCTACATGACCAAGGTCGCTGAGTGGTTTCTGGATGAGTACCAGGGGTTTGCCGGCGGTAAAGCTGCCGTGTTGTAATCTGTTATGGATTGTTCAGGGACTGCTTGGGGCCTGAACAGTTGTTTGGGGCAATTGATCGTTTACAGGATATGGCTTAAAAACGCCTGGGTCCTTTCATTCTGCGGGTTTTCAAAAACCTCGGCCGGTGTCCCTTCTTCAATGATCTGGCCCTCATCCATGTAGATGACACGATCAGCCACTTCACGGGCAAAACCCATCTCATGTGTGACGACAAGCATGGTCATGCCTTCCAAAGCCAGTTCTTTCATGACACGCAGCACCTCGCCGACCAGTTCCGGATCCAGAGCGGATGTCGGCTCATCAAACAGCATGATCTTCGGGTTCATGGCCAGGGCGCGGGCTATGGCCACACGCTGTTTCTGACCGCCGGAGATAACAGCCGGGTAGACATCCGCCTTATCGCTCATGCCAACTTTTTCCAGCATCACCTTGCCTGCTTCCAGGGCTTCCTGACGCGACACATTTTTTACTTGCAGCAACCCTTCAATAACGTTGTTCATGACCGTCATGTGGGGAAACAAGTTAAAGTGCTGGAACACCATGCCGACATCCCTGCGGATCAGGTGCAGTTTTTTGGTTTTATGCGTTACATGGACGCCATCGATATCGATGGTGCCTTTCTGGGCACGTTCAAGGAAATTGATACATCGCAGCAGGGTGCTTTTGCCAGATCCACTGGCGCCGATGATGACAACCACCTCGCTGGGCGCCACCTCAAGGTTGATGTTGTCGAGCACTTTCAGTTTGCCATACCACTTGCTCAGTGACTTGATTTTGATCATTTCGATTCCTTCCCTGTATCGCTTCTTATGGTTTTACTATTTGCCATATTGATCGTTGCTTGTGCAGATGTGCCGAATTCCAGGCTGTTGCCGCAGTTGCATCACCCTGATCAAGCACGGTGGTCGCTGACTTGCAGCCGCTTTTCGACGGCATTGGACAAGACGGTCAGTACGGTTGTCATCAACAGATAAAAACCAGATGCAATCGCCATCATTTCCAACGTCATGGCGTTAGCCGATGCCAGTTGCCGGGCATGCAGCAGTAGTTCTGGTACCGCAATTGCGCTGGCCAGAGATGAATCCTTGAGCGCGATGATGAACTGATTGCCCAGAGGCGGGATCGCCCGCTTGAACGCCTGGGGCAATATGATGCGCCGCATAACCTTCATCCCCGTC
>JAWSUP010000446.1:0-3413 GCA_033549405.1 Bacillota bacterium
GGGATTGTCCGTCGACGGTCAGGAGCACGGCAAGACGCTGCGAAGGACGTTGGATCAGACAATGCGGCTGTGGTCGGGGATTGACCAGGAAGTAGCTCTCAGCGCTTGTTGCATACGGGTAGAAGGTGTAACCCGACAGCGTCAAAGCGCGTTGCTGCATGCGCGCATCCCAGACATTGCGCACGACATCGAGCTGACCTTCCTGCAGCATCCGATATTTGGCATCAGACGCAACCTGCCGGATCTCGATCATCCCGATCTGGCCGGCGTAACCAGGCCTCAGTTGCAGAACCACGTGATTCTCACTGTACTCCGTCACATAAAATGCGCCGCTTCCCTCAGGATGCAGATTGCCGTCACGCAATTCAAAGATACGGTCCGGCAGATAGGGGTAATAATCAGCTTTGAGAATACCGGTTGTCAACAGACGTAGATCCGGCTGCACGGTCTGTTCGGAAAATTGAAAAAGAACCGTCTTTCCATCAGGACCGACTGCAACCTGCAGCAGGCTGTCAAGACGTCCTTTGATCGGACCGTCATAGGCATTTGACAGCAGGCAGTCATAAGTATAGACAACATCAGCCGCGGAAACGACACGTCCATCGCGAAATGTGTGGTCTGATCGCAGTACGACTGCCAGTATCTGGCTTTCTGATTCAAATCGCCATGTTTCAGCAAGTTGCCCGACCACATTCCCTGTTGAATCAATCCGGAACAGGGATTCAAAGACAAGCGCCGCAACATCGTTTTCACCATCGTTGGCCGCATAAAGCGGATTGAGCTGCTCGAAGCGGTCGTTGACACCTGCGAGCAGTCGATCCTGACGGGCATAAGCCGAAGCCGGAAGGTCCTGACCGGCCGGTGCTGTATCCGATGTTGCCGCAGGCTCAGGATCAGTGACAGAAGCCTGGTGCCAATCGACAGCCGCAAATGCCAGAATTGTTAACAAGACAAGCAGTATAAGCAGTAAAAGCCCATATAGTACCGGATGCCGCAACGACTCCATATGGATTGTTTCGTCGGATGCTAAGCCATGCCGCCGCTTAATGACAACCGGCCGGATGCGTTGTGTTCCATTGGTTTCCCGACTGTTTTCCATGACATCTCCGAGTCCGTTGCTCGCTGGCCGGCATTGTTTCATCGACTGATCAGGGCAGCTGATCATTATCCTGCTCGTGGAAAAAGACGAACGAATCAATTAGCAGCCCTTTGCCAGTGCTTCATTATATCATAACAGCGCAGAACGCGGCCATCGTGCTATAATATGATTCTTGTTGTTAACCTGAACGCAAGGAAAATTGCACATGACCCGTACAATCACATACCCGTGAGGGAAAGGAGAAGTGATAAACAATGTCACAGATTAATATGCTGCGCAGAAGGCGTGCCATCCGTCGCGGCCTGATCTTACTTCTGATTTTGTGTTTAGCTGTTGCCGCAGTTGTTTATATTTATGCTTCCAGAGACAAAGCGCCCGGTGTGCGGACAGCTATTCTGGAAGATGGCGATATAACCAGCTACATGTATTTGACGGTGCAGATCAAACCAGGTGCTGTCCAGGAAAATTATGTCGGCCGGCAGCTTGTCACCGCAGTCCATGTTAAACCTGGAGATCAGGTTGAAAAAGGCGACAGATTGATCTCCTTTGATCTGACCGAATTGGAAGACCAGTTGGACGAAGCGCGCAAATACCGTCAGGAAGCAGAGGACGCACTGGCAGATATGGCTGATACAGTTGGAGAACAGGCAGCTTCTTCCCAGAAGGCACTGCAAGACCTGCAGTACCAGATAAACCGCCTGTCCGGCAATCTTTCGGGATCTATTGCCGCTGTTGGCAGCCTGACCAGTCTGCAGCCCTGGCTGGTTGAAGTTGATGATGCCCGTCTCAGTGAATTAGCAGAACAGCTGGCTGCCGTCGATCGCGATGCCCCTGATGCAGAAAGCCAATATCGGGATATCATCGCCTTGTACAGCGATGCTGTGGTCATAGAACAGTCAGAGGACTACCAGAAGCAGCTCGACAGACTGCAGTCAAACCTGAGCGGCGCCAGTCGTTCGCTGTCATCCTTATCAGGCAGCATCACTGATCCTGACTTGCTTGCGGCACTAGGCGGCGCATCCGCCATCAGCAGCCAGGGGAATTTTGCATCGACAGCCCAGAGCATCCTGGCACAGGCCATCCAGGCAGAAGTCATGGCAGAACAGGCACTGCAAAATGCTGTCGAAACCATTACGGCTGATTTTGACGGTGTGATCGCGCTGGTCAACGCAACCGCCGGATCCTATACTGGATCCGCTGTAAACAATGGCGCAGGCACATCATTTGCCGAAGGCTTTTCGGGTTCACTGGGAGGTCTGACTGCCGGCCAGACCAAAGTCATTGTTGTCTTTGACAATACGCGGCCAGTTGCCACGTATCAGGCGAACCGCTACGATGCGGCGCGACTTTCGGCCGGCATGCCCGTTGTCTATCGCCAGGACGGTTCCGAGTATTACGGTCAGATCACCTATAAAAGCAAGTTCGCTGCATCTGTTGATCCTGCCGCCGCATCGGCAGACAGTATTCTCGGCGGTATGGGTTCTGTCAGTGGTTTGACTTCGGAACCAACCCTGGCGATCGAAATGTCTATTAAAGGCGACCGGCTGACTGATTTGGTTCTCGGCTTCAATATCGATGCAGAAATCCAGACTGCGTTTGCCCAGAATGTCCTGCTATTGCCTGCTGAAGCGATGAAAAGAGAATTAGGTCAATATTATGTTTTCGCAGTAGATGATGACAACCATATTCAGCGGTTTTCTGTCATACCTGGAATCCAGTCGGATACACACATCCAGGTGCTTGACGGTCTTTCTGCCGGCATGCGGGTCGTTCTGAGCCCCGCCAACGACTTGGTCGAAGGCATGGTCGTCATAATTGAAGAGGAGAATGCAAAATGACCGGGCCGGCAACTGCTGCGTCACTCCCGTATCAGAAGATGACGGATGCGGTAATCACCCTGCGCGATGTCTGGAAAACATACAAGACCGGAAAAATCGAGTTTACTGCATTGCGCGGGATCAGCCTTGATATCGAAAAAGGATCCTTCACGGCTATTATGGGACCATCCGGCTCAGGCAAATCGACCTTAATGAACATTCTTGGTTGCCTGGATCATAAGGATTCCGGTCTTTTTGTCTTAAACGGAACAGATATCAGTGATCTGACTGCCAACGAGCTGGCCCTGATCCGCAACCAGGAGATTGGGTTTATCTTCCAATCTTTCAATCTCCTGCCCAAACTGAGCCTGCTCGACAATGTCGCCCTGCCCATGGTCTATGCCGGGATCAAGCGGCACGAACGCATGGAACGCGCCAGACTGGCTCTTGAATCTGTCGATCTCTTCCGGTGGGCACAACACAAGCCAAATGAAATT
>JAWSUP010000447.1:0-3397 GCA_033549405.1 Bacillota bacterium
TATATATTACGGCTTCGGTCTTGTGAATGCCACCGCTGCTTTAAGTTAAGGGGAGAAAATCCCCTTAACTTAGGCAGGCATTGAATATCAGCAGCATGGTGATCCTCCTGGCTAACAGCCATTACAGCAGACAAACTTTGCAAAAAGCTAAAACGGGCAAGGAACAGCATTGTTCCCGGCCCGTCGCGTATCCTGTAAAAATCTGCAACAAGAAACGGCGGATTAACGTTTCGAGAACTGAGATGCCTTTCTTGCTTTTTTCAGGCCATATTTCTTTCTTTCCTTCATGCGTGAATCACGTGTCAGGAAACCGGCCTTCTTCATAATAGCCTTAAACGCTTCTTCATCAGCTTTGACCAGAGCGCGTGCCAGCCCATGGCGGATCGCGCCGGCCTGGCCGGACAAACCGCCGCCGATCACCTTGCACACCAAGTCAAAACGAGCTTCTGTGCTCGTTGCAACCAGGGGTTGCCTGATGATAAGCTTAAGTGTTTCCATGCCAAAATAATCATCTATATCCTTGTCATTGATGGTGATCTGTCCCTTGCCGGGATAAATCCGTACACAGGCGATCGCATTTTTACGCCGGCCTGTTCCATAAAAGAATGTCTTTGCGGTTTTTTTAACAGCCATCTTCTTTCAGTCCTCCCGTTTAAATCGAAAGCTTCAGGATCTCGGGCATCTGGGCAGCCTGCTCATGCTCAGGTCCAGCATAAACCTTCAGCTTCTTGAACATAGCCCGACCCAATGCGTTTTTAGGCAACATCCCCTTGACAGCCAGTTCGATTACCTTTTCTGGCTTCTTTTGCATCATGTCGCGATACTTGATCTCTTTGAGCCCGCCCGGATACTGGGTATGATAACGGTACAGCTTTTGATCTAATTTTTTACCGGTCAGAACTATTTTGGCCGCGTTGACAATGATGACATAGTCACCTGTATCCAAAAAAGGTGTGTATTCTGGTTTATTCTTTCCCCGGAGTATCTTGGCCACTTCGCTGGCCAAACGACCCAGGATCAAGCCATCAGCGTCGATGACATACCACTTTTTTTGAATGTCCGCTAGCTTGGCCACATACGTACTCATTAATCAGCTTCCCTCCATCTGTATCTTGTTCATTCAAGGCATTGTATAAATTAGTGGCTCTCTTTCCCGAAGGATTGACGAAACTGGTTAATCCGAGAGGGAAAGCAGCAGAGCCAGTTGTTTATAGACATGCCCTAATGATCGATCATGCAATGTCGTATCAATCAAGTCCATTTCCAATAACAATGCTCACCCATTCTAATCTGCCTCAGGGGACATGTCAAGCATTGAATTTAAAATAGACGCATGATTCTTCGTTTTTCTGCCATATTCGCAGTTTTTTATTGTATTTGCACAACAGGCCCGCTTGTGCGCGACAGCTTTACCGCTATTCAGACCTGTGATATAATTGAAGGCTGTATCATCTTGTTTATTGCAGGATGGTATCAGGCACATCATCGGGGGATAAGGGATCAATATGTTTCATGTAAAAATTGACACGATCCGGGAACGGACAACGAATGGTCCGACATATATGAAAGGACGGCAGTATTATCGTCAAGGTCAAGTGAAGCAGCTGACCTATGAAGAAGACAAAGGAATTATTCTGGCGCAAGTGGAAGGAACACGCACATATACCGTCCATATCATACTGGACGGCAATGGTGAATTACACGACGCCACCTGCACTTGCAGCGCCTTCGCCGCTTACTGGGGACTTTGCCGTCACATCGCAGCTGTTCTTCTATATTGCGTCGACGCTTATGGACATGAGAAAACGCATATTGCACCATCCGGCAAGGCAGCTGATGCCCTGGACAGCAGCATTACAGAAAATAAAGACAATAACTCAGACAAAAATCGCAAACAGGCAATGCGCAGAAACCGTACCAAGACACGTGATTTTCTCTCCAGGCTTGGTCATGTCATCAGTCTGGCAGAAAATGAATCAAAGCAAGAGGTCAAGCTGCAGGTGGTTCTGCTGGGAACGCGCAACTCAAGCACTTTGCCGTGGCTTTCATTTGCCATTGGGATCGACAGTCTTCATACAATAACCAATGTTGAACAGTTTGCCGAAGCGGTATCTCGAGATCTGCCGCTTGAGCTGGACAAGGATTTTACGTTCGATCCGATGCTGCACCGGTTTTCCGGGCAGGATCAGCCGATGATCCGCATGCTTCAGGACGCTTTTGAAAACGATTATAAATCGGTTTTCGGCACTTCTCATGCTTCCAGCCGCGACCGCTACTTCACGCTCAATGCCAGCCGGTTTGCGGCATTCCTTATGTTCTCCAGTCAGCTGACCGATTGTTCCTGGCAGGCATCTCAGGATACAGAGCGGCTGCCGATCCAGGTTCGCCGCGCCAATCTGCCTGTCAGCCTGCTTTTAACGCGTCATGATGACCAAAAGCTCAATGAAGCACCCTTTCACCTTGAATTGGTCTGCCGACACAACATCCAGCAGCTGACAGCTTCACGCAACATCTATCTTGTCGATGATGTTTTTTACCTGTTGCCGCAGGACAGCATTCGCATGCTTGAACCGATCCTGTCCACCTTCAATACCACCGGCAATCATGCCCTGTCCTTGACAGGCGGTGAAGCATCCTGGCTGATCAGCAGGACCGACGGCAAAATGCAATCCGCCTGCCCCTTGAAGCTGCAATCTGAACTGGAAAATGAACTCGTCCTGGATCCGATAAAACCCGTTGTCGATCTGGATGCCATTTCATACGGCCTTAAGGCCGAGCTGACCTGGCAATATGGCCCTGTGCAGATTAATCCGCTGCAGGAAAATAAAAGTGGTTATCCGGACGAAGGAAACAGGCTCGTCAAGCGGGATTATAATCATGAAAACAAGGTGATGCAGTGCTTGTCACAGGCAGGTTTCACCCAACAGGGTGGCAATCTGCGTCTGCATGATCCGGATAAGCTTTATGCCTTCCTCGACAGCTCCCTGGCTGAATTGCGGGGTTTAGCAGACGTCCGCCTGACGGCGTCAGCTGAAAAGCTGACCATCCACCCAGCGCCCAGGATCCGCATCTGCTTCCGCTGGATTGATGACCAGGACGGGTTATTGTTGCAGCAACATTATGGCAGTCTTAACCAGGATGAACTTGGCATGTATTTTCAGGCATTGCGCGAAAACAAGTCTTTCCTGCGCAGGCGTGACGGAAGTTTTCGCCAGGTCGATGCCAGTCACCGGAGCGACTTGCTTCATCTGTATGAACTGCTGCAGTTGTGGCAAATTGACCACAGGCCGGAAAACCTGCTGCCGCGTTACCGTGCTCTGGCTCTGGACCCGTTTATCACCGGTCGGCCGGTTCAGTCTGAACCGGATGAACCAGCGAACCCGTCTGCAGGATCACC
>JAWSUP010000448.1:0-3373 GCA_033549405.1 Bacillota bacterium
CTAGCTACGACTTTCCCATGTTTGGTTATCGTCAGTGGTTCGTTTTTCGTGACTTCCTTGAGATATTGATCAAGGTTTTTTTGAAAATCTGTAGACGATACACGCATCTCAATCATCCTCCTGTGCGATACAGCATAGACATTCGTTTTTCAACAGTCCCACTCCCGCAAGTTGGCTTGTCATTCTGTCACTCGCTATGCGGGGGATATCGCCGAAAATCATGGCGAAAGATGAAATGATCAGCGACAGCATAGCAAATTATCGCTATTTTGTCAATAATATCGCTAACAGCATAATTGATTTAGCTATTATATTAGCTGTTTTTAGCCGATGAATGTCCGTATATACACTCGCTGCACCAACCCGGGATTGTGGCAGATGCTGTTTCAGGTATAATGAACGGTGTGGCATAACAATGCCTGAGTGAACAGAATCATCCACATCCGTGCCTGATACGCCTATCTGGCCGGCTACACAGGAGGATTACATGAATCAGCAATTTGGTCTTTTTATCCATTGGGGGCTCTATGCCCTGACTGCCTACCAGGAGCAGGTGCGCGCCCGGCTGCGTTTGCCGCGTGCCGACTATTACCGCCTGATGTCAGCGTTCAACCCGGTCCACTATGACCCGGATGCCTGGGTCGAACTGGCCTGGCAGGCCGGGATGCGCTATATCTGTTTCACGGCCAAGCATCACGACGGTTTTTGTTTGTGGAATACGCGCCAAACAGATTTCAACATCATGAACACGCCTTATGGCCAGGATGTTCTCCGCCTGCTGGCAGATTCCTGTGCCCGGCGGGGCATGAAGCTGTCCATCTACTACTCGATCCCGGACTGGAATCACCCGAATGCCTATAACCCCGCCAGCTCCCACCAGTGCCCGCCCGAAGCGGGCGATCAGCCGGATTCGGTCCGGTACCGGGCTTTTGTCAAGGACCAGATATCAGAGCTGCTTACGCAATATGGGCCGATTTATACGCTCTTTTGGGATATTTCGCCGCACATCGATGATCCGTCCATCAACGCATATGTCCGGCAGCTGCAACCTGGCATCCTGATCAACGACCGCGGCTACGATGCAGGCGATTTCTCAACGCCGGAGCGCCGGGTTCCTGAGGGGAACCGTTTCAGCCGCATGACGGAAGCCTGCCAGTCGGTCGGCCGGCAAAGCTGGGGCTATCGCTGGCAGGAAGACTACTATACGACCCGGCACATCAAATGCAGCATCGACAAGATCATGGCGATGGGCGGCAGTTATCTCCTCAACATCGGCCCCATGGCAGATGGCCGCATTGATCCGGTCTCTCAGTCCATGATCCGTTCGGTGGGCGACTGGTACGGCCGCGTCGGCGAATCGCTGACCGGTACAGAACCGCTGGCGGAACCGCTCTGTGACAGTTCGAGCGGCCAGCCTTTCCTGGCTGTTTCGAAGGGGAACGCCTGGTACCTGCATTTTCATGACGGACTGATCGCCGGCGGCGTTACACTCAAGCCATTGCAGAAGAAACCCCGATCGGTTGTTCTGCTGAATGATGGCAGCCCGATTGAACACGCGATCACCACGTTGCCTACGTCGTGGTCATGGGACACTTGTGAATTGGATCCGCCCTGGCTGCACCTGTTCAACCTGCCGGCTGATAAATTCTGCCATGAACCGGTCATCATCAAGATCTGCTGGTAATTTCTTGATAGTGCATGTATGCATCCCAAGAATCAACTGGCTCTATGTTTCCCGCAGGATTGGCCTTTCTCACCAATCCTTTGGGAAAAGAGCCACTAATTTCTTGAAAGTGCATGGTTTCAACGGCTTTTTCCATGGCCTGCCGCGGTGTACGGCCGGTATAATCAGGACATATGACCGGAAAAATCCGTTACATATTTGTTGGGCGAACCAATCACGGTACAAGATTCCGGTATACAGGAGGTTTCACTATGTCACTGGCAGATGGAATGGCCGCCATCAACCTTGAAATGCCGGCCAGGATACCCCGGACGGAATATTCTGCAGAGAGCCATTGGCCCCTGATAACCGCTGTAACAGGACTTCCAGTAGATCAGGACAGTCAGGAAGATCTGAAAATGCAGGCGCGCAAAGCTTTTATGAAGGCGTGGTCGTATGACCTGCGCTGGAGTATCCTGATCAGCAGACATGAGTTTGGCGAGCAGCGGACCCGCATGGGTCACGCGGTCTACGCGGCGCAGGGCTCCGACTATGACGATCAGACCCACCTGCTCTATGAAGACCCTGAAGAGGCTCTGTCATTTGATCCCTGGGCCATCTATGGAAAAAAAGACCAGGCGGATCTGGTCAGGCGATTTAACGAACACTATCAGGGAAATTGCGCTTTTTTTCCGGATGCGGTCAACATGACCGGCATCTATGTCACTTGCATGTCCGGCCTGATCGACATCTTCGGCTGGGACACCTTGCTGACAGCTGCCGGCATCGACAGCAAGGCCTTCGGGGATCTTACTGACCGCTATGCCAGCTGGATCCAGCAATATTTTGACGCGCTGGCCTTGTGTGAAGCGCCCGTTGTCATGGTGCATGACGACATCGTCTGGACCAGCGGCGCTTTTTTGCATCCGGACTGGTACCGGCGCCATATTTTCCCGAATTACAAAAAATACATGCAGCCGCTCCTGGATAGTGGCAAAAAGGTCCTTTTCACATCTGACGGCACCTACACAGAGTTCATCGACGATCTGGCCGATTGCGGCTTTCATGGTTTTGTTCTGGAACCGACAACCGACCTGGCCTTGCTGGCAGAAAAATACGGCAAAACCCATGTTCTGGTCGGCAACGCCGATACGCGCATCCTGCTGAGCGGCAGCCGCGAGGCGATCCGCGCCGAAGTCGCACGCTGTATGGATATCGGACGCAGCTGTCCGGGCTTTTTCATGGCGGTCGGCAACCATATACCGGTCAACACGCCGGTGGAAAACGCCCTGTATTACCAGGAAGTCTACGAAGAACTGAGCCGCCGCTGACGATTAGGGGCTTTAAGGCAGGTCCGGGTTTCTGGCAAAGTGCTTGAGGATCACCAGGTCCTCGCTGCGCGATGTGTTTGTTATCTTAACCCCTCCCCTGGCTGCTGTTTCGCTGACGAAATATTCATCATCCGTGAGGGCGCCATATCGGATCAGGGCTGGCGAAACCAGCGGGTGCGGGCCGATGGTCCCCTGACCCTGGATACAGATCAGGCCATAAGCCGCGTGGTCTGTGATCACGACCCGCTGTCCGGGATGCACGGTCAGACGTTTGGCGCTGACTTGCGGGCAGCGGTAACAAATCCACTCTTCCAGATAGCCCTGGTCGGCCATTTCCGCAGTAGTCCGGGCCGGAAGCGGCCGCATGAAATGCCTGCTG
>JAWSUP010000449.1:0-3370 GCA_033549405.1 Bacillota bacterium
TACCAACACCGCCGATCTTCACCAGGCGCTTGTTGGTCACACCGTTTTCCGTGACCCGTGCTGTGGAAATGAGCCGTTTCAGGGTGTCGCCGTTCCAGGTCATGATCCCGCTTTTTAGCGACACCTCTTCTTTCGTGAGGATCTGTTTTTTCACGAGCCCCAGGTCGTCCTCGGCGATATAGAACGACGGTTTGTAGCTGAGGGTTGCACCGCCCTGGATGTAGCCCAGGAGATTCCCAGCAGTTTCAATAATGTTATCTGCGGGGATGGCGCCGCTGTACTCGTTAACGTACAGCTTCCCACTGCCCAGGATGATTTTTTCTCCGTTTGTTGACATGATCTCTACTTCCTTTCAGTAATGGTAAATTCGTAATTGGTCGAGAAGAACTTCTCGCTCTCGATCCAGTCACGCATGCGGGTGTAGCTGATCGGTATGTTATCCAGGAGGCGTTCGATCTTGGCTTCATTCATAAGGTCGATCGTTTCTGCATAGAACTCAATGCCGATGTTATGGGTCAGAAGGTTATTTTTGAGGTCCGCACCGCCTACTTCCACATCGTCCGTGTAGACGATCGCTGGCAGCGGCATGACACCCAGAAACCGCTGCTGCCTGACAGGCAGCCCGGTCTCCTGCAGTAGCGCTTTAATGTCCAGCATCCTGCACCGCCTTTTCCGCGAGTTCTGGCATACGTCGCTCTGCCAGCTGCTCACCGTAAATGATGTGCGGGAACGCCCGCGTGCGGCCGCCGCCCCTAAGCGCATGGCCGTGCTCCAACAGGTGTGTCAGCCGATAGTGCGGGCTTTTGACATGCCAGACGCGGCTATAGTTGTACTTGCTGCCCGTGTTGATTTTCTTAATGTGAAACGTCTTGACATACTTGCCGGTCCGCTCTCTGAATGTGACGTGCTGCTTGATCTCATCGTTCACTTCATTAGCCACGATCTCCACCGCTTCGCCGATCTTTTCGGATACGGCATCGGAAAAGAACTGAAGTTCGTGCTCGATCGCAGCTGCCAGCCGTTTAACGTCCATGGTGCATCACCGCCCGCAGTTTCAAGGACCTGTTCTGGTACATGAAGTTATCAATGCTTTTCACATCGTAGTGATTGCCGCGAAACAGGATGCGCGTCGTTTGAGGAGCCAAATTAGCCAAAACAGACGCATAGCGCACGATAAAGTCCACACTGTTCTGCGCCTGTTCGGCGGATGCCGCCCAGTACTCGCTGCCGGAAAGGCCATTGACCTGAGCTTGGCAGGTTAATAGGTCAAACCATAACTCGTCTGTGTTCATAACTTGAATGGTAATCTGGTGCCTAAGCTTTCCTGCTTCCATGTCAGAACTCCTCCACACGGTACGGCGACAACAGTGCGTGCACAGAAAACGCCGTCTGATCCTTGGCTGTGCCGGTCGCCTCGCGGTTTTCGTACCAATGACCCACCAATAGGAGCATCGCCTGCCTGATGGGTTCTGGCAAAACTGCATACCCGGCGACGAACCGGATCCGGATGGGTGCTGCGGGAAATGGCGTGAATACCGGCCAGGACACGCCAAAACCAGGCATCACCCGGCCGGGTTCACGATCTGTATCAACAATATAATCCGAGGTTGGCAGGATCATTTCAATGCCCGCGCTGTCCTTGCACCCGATCTCCATAACGCTCCGGAGCGGCGGGTATGGCAGCATGATCGAACTGTTGACGGGGAACCGGTCCAGATACATTTCCAGAGTTTGTTCAGCCAAAGCGCAGCGTGTGAAATTCTCGCAATACGCCCTGGCTGTCCTGATCAGGCCAAGTAGCAGATCGTCCTCGGTTTGTTCTTCCGGGAGGCGAAGGTGCTGCCTGACCTCGGCCAGCGAGACCGGTTCTGTTTCGACCGGGGTGATTATTTTTACCATCTGGCGAGCACCTTCCTCTCAGAAAATTCGATTACGACTCGGCCATCAGGCCGGCCGCGATCAGTTTGGCCAGGAGTGCGTTAAAGTCGGTGACCAGCCCGGCGATCGTGGTCGCTTCGCTGTTGGCCTGGAATGCAGCAGGCTTGAGCTGCGTTCCGGCAATGGTCAGCTTGCCGCCGGTAGCGATGTCCAGTGTTCCGCCAATGACGGTGGTATCGCCGCCTTGTTCGGTGTAGTTCTTTACGTTACTCATGCATTGTCACCTCACGCTTTCATCTGCAGGACCTGGATGGCCTCTGCCAGAACCAGCTTGCCGTCGACGCGCTGAGTGGCTCTAAAACCTACCTGGCCAGTGGCGGCGAACAGCTCGTTCAGTCGCTGGAATGACCGGCCTTGACGATCCGCGATCCAGTAATAACTGAAGTCGCCAAACGCGATGGCCTTGGCAGCGGCAGTCATGGTGGGTACATACGAGGATGTTTTCAGCGGGCGGTTGAGGATGGTGTCGGGTGTGCCTGCCTGAAGTGACGGCTGCCACAGGTACTGGCCAGCGCCGTCCTTGAGTTTACGGATGGCCTTGACTGTGGCTTCGTTCATGGTGAACACAGCATTTCGCCGATACGGTGATTTCAGGGCATAGTACAGATCAATAACCTCATCGGCTGTGACGGCTGTGCTGCTGACAGACGTGATGCCGACCGTTGCGCCACCGGTTGCGTTGAAAATGCCGGTGGGCTTGCCTGTGCCATTACCAATGAAGAATGCCTCTTCTTCCTTGGTGCCGATGCGTCGGGCAAACTCTCGGGCGATATACCCTTCCAGATTGAAAAAGCTGTCGTTTAAAAGTTCTTCCGAGACCTTGATCATGGTTGCCAGCTTGTTCGCACCGATAGAGACTTGGTCGAACACGTCGTCCGTATCGGGGATCTGGCCTTCCTCATCCACCCAGCTGGCAGTGCCTTTCGAGGCGACGACAGGGATCTTGCGGTCGCCGGATGCCGTGTAGATCACGCGAGCCAGCTGGCGGAAGATGTTTTCTTCCTGCAAAGCCTCAACAAGCGTGCGCTCAAACTCGTCCGGAACCAGGTAGCCTCCTTCCGAATCGGTGCCTATCTGCAGGGCGTTCTGGACATCGAATGCGTTCTTACTGCGCATGACACGCCAGAACGCGGATTTGTACTCATCCGAGGCGCGACCGGTCTTAACGTCGGTGCTGGCAGCATGTGGCTGGTTGCGGATCGGGGTATTGACCGGCTTACTGAGTTCAAGGTCCAGTGCCTGCTGGCGCTCAAGCCGGTCGATCTCCTTACCGAGGCTGACGACGTCCGCTTCCATCTTTTCGTACACGGCTGTGTCTTCGGCGCTGATCAGGCCGTCGGTGCCGCGCTTGCTGTCGAGGAACGCTTTTGCTGCATCCCAGGATTTGGCTCTTTTTTCACGAAGTTCTAAAATCTTGTTCATGTGTTGGCCC
>JAWSUP010000450.1:0-3348 GCA_033549405.1 Bacillota bacterium
TTGATGACATTGATTGATGTATGCCAGGTCAACAAGCAATACGGCCAGGGCGAAACAGCCGTACACGCCCTGAGGCAGGCCGAACTGAAGGTTCAGCCGGGTGAGTTCGTGGCGGTGATCGGACCATCCGGGAGTGGCAAATCGACCTTGCTGCACCTGATCGGCGGTGTGGACCGGCCTACATCCGGCCAGATTCGCGTGGGCGATCAAAGCCTCGAAACGATGAGCGAAAAGCAGCTGTCACTGTACCGGCGCCGGCGGGTCGGCTTTGTTTTTCAATTCTATAATCTGGTGCCGGTCCTGACTGTTGAGGAGAATATTGTTTTGCCATTGATGCTTGATGGCCTGCGACCCGATCGCACCTGGCTCAGTGAGCTTCTGGAAAGACTGGGACTTGATAATCGCAGAAACAGCCTGCCTAACCAGCTCTCCGGCGGACAACAGCAGCGCACTGCGATCGCCCGAGCCCTGATCCACCGTCCGGCAATTGTGCTGGCCGATGAGCCGACGGGCAACCTGGACTCCAGCAACAGCCGTGAAATCATGACATTGCTGCGGGATGCGGTCCGCCGGCTGCAGCAGACTCTGATCGTGATCACGCATGATATGACCATTGCCAGCCAATCCGATCGGGTTGTCCTGATCGAGGACGGGCGGTTGTGCGAGCAGACCCGGTTACCGGCAGATCCCGGGGCGAGCCGTGTGGTCATGCACCCGCAGGGACAGTCCGATCCCGATCGGTTGGGGGGTATGGCGCCATGCAGTCACTGAGCCAGCTCAGCCGGAGGTATTTACGACGGCAATGGAAAAGAACAGCCTTTACCGGCATGGGTATCATCATGGCGACAGCGCTTTTTGCCGGCGTTGCCTTGTTGTTCACCAGTCTCGTCGCTTCTTTTATCACTACTGAAGCACAAAGCAGCGGTACGTGGCACTACCATGTCACTGGCCTGACGACCGGGCAGGCAGATCAGCTGCAGGCCAATATCCGGATTTCACAAAGCGCGCAGATTTCAGTCAGTCACCTGTATGGCCGACTGCCACAGGAAGTTGCTCAGGATCGGCCTGGCAGCGGGGAGAACTGGCTGATCCTGCGTGACGCTGCGGTCCTGCAAACAGATCTGGTCCCTTATGTTCGTACAATGAGTGGCCGATTGCCAGAGCGAACAGACGAAATTGCTCTGGACAGCCTGTCGCTTGCCAAGTTGCAGGCTGACGGGATCGGCGACCAGGTTACACTCAGCCTGAACACGTATCGTGCTGATGCGGCAGCAGGCAAAGATGAAGAACGGACATACACGATCGTCGGCCTGATTCCGTGGCTGCCGAGCAATCTTCCCGACGATGTGTTCAATGCACTGACAATCGTGCCGGAATATGAAAAGCAGTTGTCTGAGGTCTATCTGACAGTCAAACCCGGTCTTCGCTACGAAGAGACACTTTTTGCAGCCCTGGCAGATATCCTGCCCGGTGATGAACGTCTGGCCAGCCGGCAGGTCATCAAATATGGTTCACCGGATATCGGCAAGCTGCGTGTGCGCACCCACGATTCGCTGCTGCGCTACTACGGACAGACGACAAATGATGATATCAACCGGCAACTCCTGGTCTTTTTTGGTATACTTGCCGGCATCATCATGGTATCGGTCATTTTGGTCATCCGCAACAGCTTCTCCATGTCGGTGACGGAGCGCACCAGCGAATTTGGCTTGCTGCGGGTCGTCGGCGCTTCGCCCTCGCAGGTTCGCCGCCTGGTCTTGCAGGATGCCATCCAGCTGGCTGTTGTCGGCATCCCGCTGGGTCTATTAGCCGGCATCGCAGCCATGGCTGTTACGATTCATGTCGTCTCCAGTGTCGATCTGCCTGTTATTGAGAATCTGGAGCTGGTCGTATCATCCTGGCCGCTCCTGATAGCGGGCGGTTTGTCGCTGCTCTCAATTATGATTGCTGCGATAAAGCCGGCTGTACGAGCCGGCAGCCTGGCGCCGGTTGAGGCGATCCGGCGCAGCGGAGCTTATCGGATCCAGGCGAAAAAAGAGCAGAGTCTGCGCCGCAAAGGTAAGATCAGCCGCTTCGTACTGGGCTGCGCCGGAACAATGGCCGGACGCAATGTCCGCCGTGACCAGAAGCGCTTTCGGGCCACCGCTTTATCTGTAGGGGTCAGTGTCGTTCTGTTCCTCTCAGCCGGAGGCATCTCTCTGCAGATGCGTGCCGGATTAACCGCTTTCAACAGCGAACAGACAGATTTTTCGCTGTCGGGTCGATCCGGACAGACAGACCTGGGCTGGAATCCGGTTTTGTCGCAGGCTGTACAAGCGCTGCAAGGCCAGACAACCGCCGATCGCCTGGCGCTCAGCGGCCGGATTTCGATGCAGATTCCGCTGGAAGCGGAACAGTTCGATCAATCCATCATTAACGCGTACATCAAATATGCCGATGTATCCGGCCAGGACATCGGCAGCGAAGAGGCTGCCCAACAAATCTTGCACGATGGCGTTTTGTACTATCACCTGATCCTGGCAGACCGCCCTTTACTGAATGAGTTGGGACTCAAAGATCCGGATGCAGCCTGGAATGCTTTGGCATCGGGCCAGGCATTGCTGTGCCAGACCGGCAGCGTCAACATCGGCGGGATCAGCGGCGCCACTGTAGCCATCACAAATTTCGGCAGGGGCGACCTGTTCCCAATGGCAAATCTGACGCGGGCAGATGAGAATGGGAACGTTCGTGTATTGCTGCAGACACCAGCGACGATCGCGATTGCCGAAGAGATAACACAGCTGCCTTGGTTTTTCGCGGGAACCTTCTCGTCATTACCGATCCTGCGCCTGATTGTGTCACGCGATTATGTCGCCGAACACTTCATCTACGCAGACGATCTGGCTCTTTCCATGGACCAGGTTCTTGCGGTCGATGCCGACGAAGGTCATGAAAAAGAAGTCCAGGCATATCTGACTACCCTGGCTGATGGTCAGACAGATGGTTCTGAACCGGGTCAGGCAGACCTCTATCTGACAGATCACTATACAAGGCTCTTGCGGGCGCGTAATACAATGTTTGTAATGGATGTGTTTATTTACGGCTTTGCCGTTGTGATAATCCTGATCTGCGCTATGAATATCCTCAATATCGTAACGACCAACATCCTGCTGCGCCGTCGTGAGCTGGCTGTGCTGCAGGCTGTCGGCATGAGCCGGGGACAGCTGGTCCGCATGCTGCTTTTGGAGTGTTCCCTCTATGGACTGACTGGCGCATTCTGGGGAACCGCCATAGGGTTTGCCCTGCTCGCCCTGATAACCAGGCAGGCAGACGGGTTTATCTCAGGATCCGCTCTATCCGACGTCCCCT
>JAWSUP010000451.1:0-3339 GCA_033549405.1 Bacillota bacterium
CGACTGCCGTCGGAATGCCGGCCGAGCGGGCTCTCTGTTCAGCCAGACAGTCCGCACGCGAAGCGATGACGCAGGAGATTTGGATTCCAGTCAGGCGCCCGTCGGCTATCTGGTCCATGATGGCCTGCAGATTCGTGCCGCCACCTGAAACAAAGACAGCAAGATGGTACAGGGTGCTCATATGCGCTCGCCAAGCTTTTCATCCAGCCGTTTCTATCGTTCAGCGACGGATGACGCCAATTTATCTTTGTGCGCCTTTAGCCTGGTTTGCAGTTCTGCGTTATGAACTGCCAGTATCTGGGCTGCCAGGATGGCTGCGTTGACGGCGCCATCGATCGCCACCGTCGCGACCGGAATGCCAGCCGGCATCTGAACGATCGAGTAGAGCGCGTCCAGACCGGCCAGCGAGCCGCTGTTGATCGGCACGCCAATGACTGGCAGTGTCGTCCAGGCAGCCAGAACGCCCGGCAGATGGGCAGCCAGGCCTGCAGCCGCAATGATGACCGCAAATCCTTCGTCCGCGGCATTTGCTGCCAGGCTGGCCGCTTCGGCCGGGCTGCGGTGCGCCGAACAGATGCGGACGCGACAGGGAATGCCAAAGCCATCCAGGGTCTTGATGCAGGCAGACATGACAGGATAGTCTGAATCACTGCCCATAACGACGAGAACGGAATCGCGCATGATGCAACCTCCAATACTGTGTGGTGTCATTTGATATGGGCTGTTAAGAAATAGCTGGTCAATCATGTGGATGAATCATTGATCAAGTTTTTAATTAACATCCCCTAAAATAGTAACAATCAGGTCCTGATTCGTCAATGAAACTGTGTATTCCTGAATGTGTCTTGACAGGCCAGCTGACCGAAATCTGGTCGTCCCGATTTACTTCTCGTTTTTCATACCCGACAGGAAAGCATTGATGAAGCCATCCAGGTCTCCATCCATGACAGCATCGACCGCTGTGGTCTCATAGCCGGTCCGGTGATCTTTAACCATCGTGTAGGGGCAAAATACATAGGAGCGGATCTGACTGCCCCAGGCAATTTCCATCTGGTTGCCTTTAAGATCCTCGATCCGGTCCATCTGGGCAGCGCGGGCCAGGGCATAGAGCTTGGCTTTCAGCATATTCATGGCTGTTTCGCGGTTTTGCACCTGAGAACGCTCGGTCTGGCAGGAAACGACGACGCCGGTCGGCAGATGCGTCTGGCGGATCGCGGATTCAGTCTTGTTGACATGCTGACCGCCGGCGCCTGATGATCGATAGGTGTCGACACGCAGATCCTCAGACCGGATGTCGATGTTGATCGATTCATCGAGTTCCGGCATGACTTCCAGCGAGGCGAATGATGTGTGCCGGCGGCCGGAAGCGTCGAACGGTGAAATCCGCACCAGCCGGTGAACACCCATCTCCGAACGCAGATAACCGTATGCATACTCACCGATGACCATGAAGGACACGCTCTTAAGCCCGGCTTCGTCTCCTTCGAGAAAATCGAGCAGCTTGACCTCAAAATTATGGGCATCAGCCCAACGCATATACATCCGGTACAGCATCTCCGCCCAGTCCTGGGCTTCAGTTCCGCCAGCGCCGGCATGCAGTGTCAGGATGGCGTTGCTGTCATCAAGCTCTCCGGTAAAAAGGGTCTCCAGACGCATTATTTCATATTGATCCTGCAGTCTGGCAATACCTTCGCCAACCTCGACGGCGATCTGTGCTTCCTCTGCTTCTTCACCCAACTCGACGAGCACTTCAAGATCCTCCAGCTGACGCTGCAACTGGCTGAAATGATCGACACGCATTTGCAGATGCCGGATCTTCGTCTGTGTTTTCTGGGCTAATGCGACATCGTCCCAGAAACCCGGTTCCTGGGCGCGCGCTTCCAGTTCGGCGATCTCATCCATCGTCCTGCCGATGTGCAACGCATCGCGCAGTTGCAATAGCGAAACTGACAACTCGGCCAGCTTCTGACGATGTTCATCAAATTCAAGCATAATTCAGACTCCTCTTTACAAACCGGTCCAACCGGTTCATCGCTTCGCGAATATTGTCCGTCGAAGCGGCATAGCTGATACGGACAAAGCCTTCACCGCTGTCACCGAATGCATTGCCCGGCACGATCGCCACTTTTTCTTCCTGGAGAAAGCGTTCGCAGAATTCATTCGACGACAGCCCGGTTACGCGGATGTCGGGAAACACATAAAATGCACCGAGTGGTTCATGGCAACCCAGACCGGCTGTCCGACAGGCATGGACAACCATACGGCGGCGCCGGTTGTATTCATCGCGCATGACGGCGATGTGGCTTTCGCTGTCCCGCAGGGCTTCGACAGCCGCATCCTGGGCTGTTGACGGAGAACACATGATGGCATACTGGTGGATCTTGTTCATGGCGGCGATCAGGACAGCCGGCCCACAGGCAAACCCGATCCGCCAGCCTGTCATGGCAAATGCCTTGGAAAAACCGCCGACGACAACAGTCCGATCTGTCATATACGGCACGGCAGCGATGGAAAAATGAGTGGACGGCGGATAGGTCAATTCTGCGTAGAGCTCATCAGACAAGACCAGGATCGGCTTGTCACGCAGGACCTCCGCCAGGGCCAGCACTTCCGCCTGGTCCAGCACCGCTCCGGTCGGATTGTTGGGATAGCCCAGCATCAGGAGCTTGGTCCTCGGTGTGATCGCTGCAGACAACTGATCTGCCGTCAGTTTGAAACCATTTTCAGGACGGCAGGCGATCGGCACCGGTATGCCGCCGGCCAGATTGACGCAGGCCTTATACGCGACGAAGCACGGCTCGGGTATGATGACTTCATCACCCTGGTTGATAACCGAACGGACCATCAGGTCGATCGCCTCGCTGCCGCCGACCGTGACGACTACATCGGTTCTGGCCTGGTAATTCAGCTGAAACCGCTCCTGCATGTAGCGGCATATCGCTTCGCGCAACTCAATATAGCCTGGATTCGGTGAATAGTGCGTATGTCCCTGCTCCAGCGAGTAGATGCCGGCATCCCGGATGCTCCAGGGTGTGACAAAATCCGGTTCGCCGATGGACAGGGATATCACCTGCCCTTTCATCTCGCTGGCCATGTCAAAAAAACGTCGGATCGCTGATGCAGGAATCGAGTTGACTGTCTTGGACAGAAAATCATCCAGCTTCATAAAACAACAGCCTCCCGCGTGTCATCGTCATGGACGGCAAACGCCAACCCGTTCATCTTATACTTTTTCAGGATGAAATGTGTCTGGGTCGAGATGACCGAATCGAGCGGAGCGATTTTCTCGGAAACAAATTGGGCAACCGCTTTTAGCGATGTGTCTTCAACGATCACCAG
>JAWSUP010000452.1:0-3306 GCA_033549405.1 Bacillota bacterium
GCGCCCAGCATAAAAGCGGCAGCTACACCCCGGCCGTCCGCTATACCGCCGGCGGCGATGACCGGTATTGCGACCGCATCGACAATCTGGGGCACCAGGACCATGGTGGTCAGATCACCGATATGGCCGCCGGCTTCAGTTCCTTCAGCAACAACGGCATCAGCGCCAAGTTTTTCCATACGTTTTGCATAGGCGACCGACGCGACGACCGGAATCACTTTCGTGCCGGTGTCTTTCCAGGCCTGGATGTATTTTCCCGGGGATCCGGCGCCGGTGGTGACAACTGGGACTTTCTCTTCGCGGACAACTTCAGCCAGTGCATCTACTTCAGGATTCATCAGCATGATGTTGACGCCAAAAGGCCGATCCGTCTGCTCTCGGGTCAGTTTGATCTCCCGGCGCAGCAATTCAGCGTTCATCGATCCGGCCGCCACCAGTCCCAGACCGCCGGCGTTTGAAACGGCAGCGGCCAGGCAGGCATTGGCAACCCAGGCCATCCCGCCCTGCACCACAGGATAATCGATCCCCAGTAAGTCACATAGATCCATTTGCTTCATCAGTCAGTTTCCTTTCGCTATCTCAATCAGGATGTGCGCGTCGCTAAGCTTGCAGGATAATGCGCCACTTTTTCAAAGTCAATAGATAAATATGGCCGCACCATAAGTCAGGCCTGCGCCAAACCCGCAAATAGCGACTTTTTCTCCCCGCTGCAGCTTGCCGGATCGGATCAGCTCGTCCAGGCAGATGGGTATGCTGGCTGATGACGTGTTGCCGAAATCCGCCATGCGGGAAATGATTTGGCCTGGATCGGCTTTCATGCGCCGGGCGGCTGCCTCGACGATCCGCGAATTGGCCTGGTGCGGTATGATGTAGCGCAACTGTGTAATGTCGACGCCCGCTTTGGCAGCTGCGTCCAGTACTGAATCCGCCAGGACGCGAACGGCAAACTTGAACACTTCCTGACCTTCCATGGTTATGGTATGGTCTTCATGTTCACCAAACCGATCGGGCCAGACAGCGCCTTCTTTGAGAAACGGATGCTGGACCTTCAGTGCTCTGCTGACCAGGACATGACCAGTCTTGCCTTCTGAACCCAGGCGGGTGGCCAGAAGCGCGCTGGTGTCTGAGTCGGCGCCGCGGCTGCAGACGACGGCGCTGGCGCCGTCTCCGAAAAGCACGCATGTGGAGCGGTCGCTATAGTCGACCAGTTTGCTGATATTTTCACTGGCAACGATCAGAATGTTCTGAATCGATGGGTCCAGGAGATAACGGGCTGCCATGTCAATGGCATAGACAAATCCGCTGCATGCGGCATTGAGATCAAAGCAGTAGGCCTTGTCGGCGCCCAGTTCAGCCTGCACAATACAAGCTGCCGCGGGCAGGTAATAATCAGGCGTACAGGTTGTGACCATGATGATGTCAAGCTGATCAGCAGAGAGATCGGCAGCTTCAAGGGCCTTGCGCGCTGCCAGGACCGCCATGTACCAAGTCGGCTCGCCGGAAGACAGGCGTCTTTCAGAGATACCTGTCCTGGTGGTGATCCATTCATCACTTGTTTCAACGATGCTGGACATCATCTGGTTGGTGACTATCAGTTCCGGCAGGTAATTGCCCGTGCCGGTCAACTTCATCTTTGTCATTCACTGCCTCCGCCATCAGTTTCCGAGCGCCTTGATTTCTGACCCATAATCCGTTATTTTATAAGTCATACTGTTTGCATGTCAAATAGTTTGATTGTCAAAGCATACTGATATAATAACCCTTTGCCTGCAGGCTGTCAAGCAGGCACAGTGTCAATGGGGTTCAGATTTGGGTTCAGACAACTATTGTATGAAAGGATAAACTATGATCGCATTTGTTTTTTCAGGACAGGGATCCCAGTACCAGGTTATGGGACAGACCCTCTGCCAATACAGCCAGGCGGCGCAGGCTGTCTATGATGCGGCTAAGGCATTACTGGGCTACGATCTGCAGCAATTGACGCCTGATCAGTTGTCGCAGACGGGATATGCCCAACCTGCCATTGTGACGCTCAGCATGGCTGCCTGGCAGTCACTGCTCGCAGAATGGCAAGAATCCGATTTGACCGGACAGGATCGATCATTATCTCAGATAGCCGGCATGGCCGGGTTTTCTCTGGGCGAATACAGCGCCCTGGGTGCAGCCGGCATCCTGGATCTCCAAAGCCTGCTCGTGTTGGTCAGTGAGCGGGCCAGGCTGATGCAGGAAGCAGCCAAAGCGACTCCGGGATCAATGGCTGCTGTCATCGGCCTTTCGGACCAGCAGATACTGTCTGTCCTTGAGCAGGAACGTTTTCGTGATAAGGTTTTCGCTGTCAATTTCAATGCGCCGGGCCAGGTCGTCC
This sequence comes from Bacillota bacterium, assembly GCA_033549405.1. Taxonomy (GTDB): domain Bacteria; phylum Bacillota; class Clostridia; order Saccharofermentanales; family UBA5734; genus JAAYBY01. The sequence continues at coordinate 2,366 of JAWSUP010000452.1, forward strand.
TCTCAGGATACACATCTGTTCTGCCTGATTGCCTTGCCGCCTGCAGCCAGGTCGGAGCGCGGCGCGTCGTCGCACTTGATGTCAACGGGGCTTTTCACACGCCCCTGATGGCTCAGGCTGCCGATAAGCTCAAAACTTTTGCAGCCGGTCTCAATTTTGTAAAAACTGCCGTACCTCTGTACAGCAATGTAGATGGAAAGCTGGTCCCGGCCACGGTCGACTGGCCGGATTATCTGGCCCGGCACCTGTGCAGTCCGGTCCGTTGGGTCGACGAGGTCAGGACACTCACAGACGACGGGGCAACAGCTTTCTGCGAACTGGGTCCCGGCAAGGTCCTTGCCGGACTGATTCGCAAGATCAGCCCCGGGCTTCCGGTCACCTCAATAGACCAGCCGGGGTCTCTGATCGATTTTTGCCGTCCACCGGATGATGCCAGATGAAGGCCAAAGGGATTTTTCTTACCCGGCAACACTTCATGCAGTTGTGATCTGCTATAATGGCTTTGTGTTCATTCATATGCAAGGAGGCCATCATGCACGATCCACGACTGACCCGGCTGGCCCGGCTGATCCTGCAACATTCTATGCAGATTAAAAAAGGAGATTGTTTCAGTATTGCTTCTGAGATGTGTGCGAAGCCGCTGGTTATGGCGCTTCTGGCAGAGACATCCCGCATCGGGGCGCTTGCCCGAGTCGAATGGACAGATGCGGAAATCACCCGCCAATTGCTTGAATTGTACAATCCCGATGATGGCGGAGCAACGGCAGCTTTTCTGGAAGACAAGGCAGCCGGCAACCTGCGTCTCTTCCAGAACCTGACAGGAGAAATTGTCATCCGGGCTTATGCCAATGACGCCGAACTCAGCCAGATCGATCCGAAGATCCGCCAGCTCGACGCAGCCAAAGCTAAACCATTCAGGGATCTGATCATCAATCACCGCC
>JAWSUP010000453.1:0-3306 GCA_033549405.1 Bacillota bacterium
GTCAACCTGATCCTGTCCGCCAGCAAAATCTACATCCTGGGTGTTCGAAGTGCAGCACCGCTGGCATCTTTTCTTGGGTTTTATTTTAATCTGATATTCGACAATGTTCGTTTGGTTCACACGACCAGTGTCAGTGAAATGTTCGAACAGATCTTGTCTGTGCAGGAAGGTGATGTCGTCATTGGTGTCAGTTTTCCGCGCTATTCGAAACGGACCATCAAGGCCATGGATTATTCCCGATCAACCGGCGCGACCGTGATTGCGATCACAGATAAAGCAGACACGCCGATTGCCGACACTGCCGATGTCTGTCTCCTGGCGCCCAGCGATATGGCATCCTTTGTCGATTCGCTGGTTGCTCCGCTCAGTGTAATCAACGCCCTGATCGCAACGATTGGTTATAAGCGTCAGGATATCGTGGCGGAGAAGCTTAACAAACTCGAACATGTCTGGGATGAATACGAAGTATACGATAAGGGAGATGTGCCGAATGTCTGATGTGCAACCGGCCGGCAGTAAAGTTGCGGCAGCCGCCGCCATCAGGATCGCTTTAACAGCCGATCGCGAAGAAGAACGACAATTGATCCAGCGGGGGCTCACTGTCGGCATCCATGCCGCAGCTGTCGATTTTGGCGGTGAATTTATATCATCTGTATCCAAGATGGTCGAACGCGCCGTTGTCGCCGCTAAACGAGAAGGGCTGATTGGATCGACTCATGCTGAAGAAGGCGCCGTTGCCGGGGCTGCGCGCGAAGCGATCTCTCAGATCATCAACAAGGCGATCGGCCTTAATGTCGGTGGCAAAATCGGGATCGCCCGTCTGGACGATCACATCGGAGTCTGTGTCTTTTTTGGCATTGGCCTGCTGCATCTCAATGAAGTGGCCGTAGGGCTGGGGCATCGCGTCATATGAGCGAGACGATCAGCATTGCCATCGATGGGCCGGCAGGAGCCGGCAAGAGCACCATAGCCAAACTGCTGGCCAGACGTCTGGGCATCTTGTATCTTGATACAGGCGCCATGTACCGGGCCATCGGGCTTAAAGCCATCAAAACAGCTACTGACATGCGCTCCGAACCAGCGATCGGCCAGATGCTGGAACAGACTGACCTGGACATTGTTTTCGGGACAGAAGGCCAGCAGGTGATTCTTGACGGAGAGGATGTATCCGCTGATATCAGAACACCTGAGGTTTCAATCGCCGCATCTGATGTCAGTGCCTTGCCGGTCGTGCGCCTGCGGCTGGTCGAACTGCAGCGGTGTATCGCCGCCAAACAGGATCTGGTCCTCGACGGGCGTGATATCGGGACCTATGTTCTGCCGGAAGCGAGCTATAAATTTTACCTGACAGCCGATGTCCGCGAAAGAGCCCATCGCCGTCTTAAAGATCTGCAGGCCCGCGGCGATACGACAGTCAGCTTTGAGCAGGTTCTGGAAGATGTCTGTTATCGCGACAGGCAGGACAGCGGGCGGGCCATGGCGCCGCTGAAACAAGCCGATGACGCCATCCTGATCGACACGACCGGAATGTCCGTTGAGGAGGTGATCAGTCGTGTGTTGCAGTATATCGACCTTCCCCTTGCATAAGCGGCACGAGACGATGCCGTATCACCGGCTGCGTTGTTTGTTGCGTGGTCTTAGCGACTTTTTGGTCCGCTTGATGTTTCGTCTGAGTTATGACGGTCTTGAGCACATACCGGATCAGGGTCCGGCAATCCTCATTGCCAATCACACCAGCATGCTCGACATGTTCGCCATCCATGCCAGGGTAGGCCCCTGGGTCCACTGGGTGGCCAAAAAAGAGCTTTTCCGGCATCCCTGGTCTTCCAGACTACTGCATCAGCTTGGCTGTATCCCGGTTAATCGCGGCAAGGCAGATACTGCTGCCGTCCGCGGCATCATGGGCGCCCTGAAGCAAAGTCAGATTGTCGGCATGTTTCCCCAGGCAACGCGCGTCCTGCCCGACCAGATCGCTCAGGTGCGACCGCGCAGCGGCGCAGCCCACTTTGCTGTCAGAACCGGTATACCGCTGCTGCCGGTGGCCATTGATGGCAGATTCCGACTCTTTGCGAAAGTCAGGATCGTTTTCGGCCAGCCCTTCACGCTGGCCAAAACGGACAATCCGGCGGGTGACAACACGTATATGGATGCGCTCAGCCTCCATATTATGCAGCGAGTTTACGACTTGATCGGCCAGAAGAATATCTATGGCCAGATAAATTTTACAAGGTCGAAATAAATATGAAGATCCTTTTAGCCAAATCATCTGGTTTTTGTTTTGGTGTCAAACATGCGATCGACATGGCTGACCGGCTGATCGCTGATCCTCCGCCTGAAAGCCCGATTTACATGCTCGGATCACTGATCCATAACCGGCAGGTGATCCGCGAACTGAATGAACAGGGAATGCGCACCGCCAACAGTACCGATGAAGTTGAAACGGGATCGACCGTTTTGATCAGGGCGCACGGCGTGACACCTGCTACGCTGTGTGAACTGGAGAAGAAAAATTGCAATATTGTGAACTGCACATGTCCGTTCGTAACCAAAATTCACCGGATAGTCCGGCAGGCGTATCTGAAAGGCAGTCGCATCATCATTGCCGGAACACCTGGACATGCTGAAGTGGAAGGTATCAATGGCGAGTGTAATGGTGAGGGAATTGTCATCAGCAGCAGCGAAGAGGCAGAAAAACATCAATTTTCTGAAAATCATTGGATATTAGTGGCACAAACGACCTTTTCTTTTGCAGAATACCAGAATATATGCGTAATTCTCAAGAAAAAAATTGCAAAGCTGCAGATTTTTGATACAATATGTATTACGACTGAAGATAGACAGAGAGAAGCTTGTGAAATTGCAAAACAAGCGGATATGATGTTTGTCATTGGCAGTCAGGGCAGTTCCAACACTCAGAAATTGCTCTCGATCTGTCTCGGTCAATGCAGGTGGACGTATCTTGTAGAAGATGCAACTCAGGTTGGTTCCATGGTCGGGGAGAGATCCCTGCGGGATCTGACTGTCGGAATCACAGCAGGCGCGTCCACGCCAGAACGTATAATCAGGGAGGTTATTCAAGCGATGACTGAACAAGAAGTCAAGCAGAACAAGCAGGAGATCCAAGCGGAGATCCAGCAGGATGTTCAAGAGGAAGTAAAACAGGATGCGGACCAGATGGTCGAAAACGAAGACAACCAGGAAGCTGTAGCCGTGGCGGTACCGCCAGTAACCGGTTCAGCAGCAAAAACAGATCAGGAACAGCCTGCAGCGGAAGCGCCGGTTGAAAAAGAACCTGAAGCTGTCGAG
>JAWSUP010000454.1:0-3295 GCA_033549405.1 Bacillota bacterium
TGGTTGAAAACGACAGACATTGCCGGCAGATCATTCAGGAAAACTGTAACCGCAGCCATCTGAACCAGCAGGTGCAGTTACTCAGCCAGGATGTGCACCGGGCTGCCATGCGCCTGATCGAGGAGCAGCAGCAGTTCGACATTGTCTTTGGCGATCCGCCCTACCGGCATATCCAACAGGAACTGACCCGACTGTCTGACCGTCTGGCTTTGCTTCTGGCGTCAAACGGTCTTTTCATACTTGAACATGATGCTCGCATGGCAGCACCAATTGTAACCAATTTGCAATTAGAACGAAGTTGTCAGTATGGAGCGGCAATGCTATCATTTTATAAAGGGGCGATATTCGTTGCGCGTTAATAACCTGATATGAAAGGCGGTGACACGGTGCGGACCATGATTTACCCAGGCACATTCGATCCTTTGACCAACGGTCATGTCGACATCGCGCGCCGGGCTGCCAGGCTGTGCGACCATCTGGTTGTCGCTGTTCTTAATAATAGCAGCAAAAAGACGGTGTTCAGCGTGTCTGAACGTGTCGCGATGGCCCGGTTGGCGCTCAAGGATCTGGACAACCTGTCGGTCGTTCATTATGACGGCCTGCTGGTCAATCTGTATCACCAGAAACAGGCGTGTGCGGTTGTCCGGGGTTTGCGCAGCGAATCGGATTTCCGGTTTGAAGCTGAAATGGCCGCCGCCAACAAACTGCTTTTACCCGCCTATGAAACATGCCTGCTCCCTTGCCGGATCGATCTTGCCTTTACCAGTTCATCGATCGTCCGCGAGGTAGCCTTGTATGACGGAGATATCTCGGGGATGGTGCCTGGCGCTATCGTCGACCGCATCAAGGAGCGCTTTGCAAGCCAAGCCCAATTCAAAAGACAAGATAAAAACAAAAAACAAGACAACAATCCGACAGAAACCGGAGGATGACAATTCAGTCATGTATGAGCATCAATCATCAAGAGGTCAGGAACAAAGCACGGCTGAGCTGATCAATCGTCTTGAACAGGCCATTGCGACGGCGCGGTCCGTGCCGTTTTCTAATAATTGCATGATGGACCGGGAAGAGATGATGGTCCTGATCAGCATGATTCGGGACAACCTGCCGGCTGAGCTGAAGCAGGCACGCTGGCTTCTGGAGCAAAACCGCCAGCTGATCGCCGAAGCCCGCAAGGAAGCCGAAAACATGATCCGGGAAGCCGAATCACGCATGGCAGCCATGATCGATGAACACGAGATCACCCAGCAGGCCAGACAACAGGCTGCCCAGACGATCGAAGCGGCCAACAGCTCCGCGCGACAGATCCGCGCCGGCGCCATCGAATATGCACGTAAAAAGCTAAGTGACCTGGACGAACAATTGACAAGCATGCTGGTCATGATCCAGAAGAACACGCAGGAGTTACGATAAAGGCACGGTATCCGTTTACTTAACAGACCCTTGGTCTCTTTCAGACGCGCTCCATCCATCCGTAAGTGTCTGGAAGTTTGCCGAACTGGACGCCGGTGATGGTGTTATACAGTTTCTGGCTTAAGTCACCTATCTTGCCGTCATTGAATTTCATGACCTGTTGTCCATATTTCAGTTCACCGACCGGTGATATAACGGCAGCTGTGCCGGAACCGAACACTTCTTCGACACGGCCTTCGCCGGCTGCAGTCGAGAGTTCGTCGATGTCGATCTGGCGTTCTTCTGTTTGATAACCCAGCTTTGCCGCCAGTTCAAGAACCGTCCTGCGGGTGATGCCCGGAAGGATGCTGCCGTTCAGCTCCGGGGTCACGAGTTTGCCGTCGATGACAAAGAAGACGTTCATGGATCCGACCTCTTCAATATAACGGCGTTGAACACCATCGAGCCAGAGCACCTGCACATAGCCTGCTGCATAGGCATTGGCCTGGGCGATCAAGCTGGCAGCGTAGTTGCCGGGCGTCTTGGCAAAACCGGTGCCACCTTTGACTGCGCGAACATATTCATCCTCGACATAGATGTTGACCGGATTGAGGCCCTGCGGATAGTATGCGCCGGACGGCGAGAGAATGATCATAAACTTGTAGGTGTGCGACGGCCGAACGCCGAGGTAGGGATCGGTCGCAATGATAAATGGCCGTATGTACAAGGACGTGCCTTCAGCTGACGGGACCCAGTCGGTCTCAATGCGCAGAAGCTCTTTTAAAGCATGGACACAGAAGTCCGGATCGATCGGCGGAATAACCATGCGCGCGTTGGACTGGTTGACCCGCTCGAAATTGAGGCGGGGGCGAAAGAGCGCGATAGAGCCATCCGGCTGACGGTAGGCTTTGAGTCCTTCGAAGATAGCCTGGCCGTAATGGAAGACCATTGCCGACGGATCCAGGCAGATCGGCGCATATGGCACGATGCGCGGATCGATCCAGCCTTTGCCGTCAACAAAATCCATGACAAACATGTGATCGGTAAAAAGTTGGCCGAAACCAAGTTTGGCATCGGCTGCCGGTTTGTCAGATGGTTGCGGATTGCGCGTCACCGGTATGGTCTGGTACATGAAGATCCCCCCTTGACTGGTCCGGCTCTCTGTCGGACGATATGCTGAATTAAACCGTATTATAAACTGTTTTTGCAGTAACGGCAACGCTGTGGCCAGTTTTTTTCTGGCCGTTTTTGACTGCTTTTTCTCTATTCGCTGGATTGATCCTGAAGGCAGCACTGTGATATAATCAGAACATAAATTCGTTAAAGGATCAGGTGAGCCCATGTCAGCTTTTCGCATCGATTCAAACATGACGCCGCGCGGCGATCAGCCGGAGGCCATTGCCGCCCTTGTCGAGGGGCTCTCAGACGGCCTTGCCGCCCAGACACTCCTGGGCGTAACCGGTTCGGGCAAGACATTTACGATGGCCCAGGTGATTGAGCAGGTCCAGCGGCCAGCCCTGGTGATCGCGCATAACAAGACGCTTGCTGCCCAGCTGGCTGCTGAATTCAAAGCCTTTTTCCCAGATAATGCCGTCGAATATTTTGTCAGTTATTATGATTATTACCAGCCGGAGGCGTACATTGCCGCTACTGACACTTACATCGAGAAAGATTCAGCGATCAACGAAGAGATCGACCGGCTGCGCCACTCAGCGACCGCTTCGCTGCTGGAGCGGCGCGATGTCATCGTCGTTGCCTCGGTCTCCTGCATCTATGGTCTGGGCGATCCGAAAGACTACAAGGACCTGATGGTTCACCTCCGGCCCGGCATGCGCAAAGATCGCGACAGCGTGATCCGGGAACTGATCGATATCCAGTATAACCGCAACGACTATGAAATCCG
>JAWSUP010000455.1:0-3293 GCA_033549405.1 Bacillota bacterium
CCGCACAAAGCGATGACCGCGCCTTTCCAGTTCCCAGTCACATTCGTTTAACATCACATTGCCAAGAAGTGGGCTTAAAGGCCCTCCTTGAGGCACTCCTTCCGGGCTTTCCTCGAACATTCCACCGACCATCACTCCTGCTTTGAGGAATTTATGGATCAGTGAAATCACCCTTCCGTCTCGTATCGTTTCCGACAGGATCTGGATGAGCCAACTCTGGTTGACCGTATCGAAATACTTTTCCAGATCCATGTCGACCACGTATTTGTAGCCTTCTGTGATGTTGGTCTGGCATTTCTTCAGCGCATCATGTGCACTTCTTCCCGGTCTGAATCCATAGCTGTTGTCCGAGAACCGCTGCTCGTAGATTGGTGTCAGGACCTGACAGATCGCTTGTTGGATCAGTCTATCCACGACGGTGGGTATTCCCAGTTTTCTGGTTTTCCCGTTCTCTTTGGGTATTTCCACCCGCCGAACGGGGCTTGGGCGGTATTTGCCGTCCCGAAGGGCCTGAACGAGCTCGTTCTGGTGTTCTTTCAGGAAGGGCAGAAGTTCATCCACCTGCATCCTGTCGATCCCACCTGCACCCTTGTTCCTCTTGACCTGGCGGTATGCCAGTTCCAGGTTCTCAGGGGTTAGAGTTTGCTCGAGCAGTCCTTCCGTCTGCTTCTCTCTGTTGGTGATGTCCGTTTCGGCTATCCTTTGTGACACGCACACTTCTGTTATCTCTTCCCGTTCCGCGGTATCCCTTGGCAGATAGTCCCACAATGTGAGTTGTCTGTGCTTGTATTCATCACTTCCGGTAATCCTCATTGACCCTCACCTCCTCTGGTTCGGCCCTTCCCAGCCATTCTAGAATCGCTTGGTACTATGGCCTCTGCTGACTTCTCACGGTAAATCTTGTTTCAACCGGGTTTCATACTCTGTTTCCACCCGTCCGTGAGACCTCCCACGGTAAGACTCTTCACCTTCGCTCCATATACCCGCAACATTTACACTGGCATATCCGTGTAGCTTTTGGGCTTTGACTTGTAATGCAGCCTCACCCTATGCTTCGTGCCTGATGCTGTTCGTGTTCCTCGGGCCAGAGCTTTGCCGCCGGCTTCCTTCGGATTCCATCTCGCGATGGACACCCTTGCCTTGAGCTAATGGTTGGTTGCTACATACCCCCATAACGGACTTTCACCGTCAAGTGAAGCGCCATGCGTGGCGCACAAGGAAAAAGCCCCGCAAACCTGTATTTGCAGGGCTTTCAAAAGATCAGAACCAGTATAAACTTGTGGTGCTACGGTTTATAAGCAATCTTTTTCAAGAACCGTCCGAATGCTTCCTGCTTCGCTTCGGCTTCATAATAGGCAGTGCCAAACGTTTTTTGAATCAACTGGTAGTCCTGCGCGATTTCGTCTTTGTCAGAAAAGACCAGCGTATCGACGAGTTTACCCTTCTTATTTTTCCTTTTCTCGAACGCAACATGGCCACCGACATCATCCAATTCAACAAAACCGCCGCGTTTTACTCTGCATGTCGTCGCATTTAAGGCATCGGCCAGACGTTCTGCCGAAACAGCCTGCTCACCCATGACATACTGAATCATTCTGACAATCAGCAAGGCGATAAAACAAATCAGGAAATGAGCCCGGATATGTTCCGGCGTTTTGACATAAACAGGGCGGGCCAGCAAGTCGGTCTTCAAAATACGAAACGATTGCTCGATTTTCCAGAGCCCGCCGTACACTTCGCGAATCTTGCTTGCATCGTACTCCATCTCACTGGTGATCAGGCAGAAATAGCCGTCAAACAACGCGTCTTTTTCTGCTTTTGCGGTATTCACCGACCGGATGGTCTTCTTACTGGCTTCTTCCAGTTCACCGGTCTGCTCGTCGACAATTTCATTCAGAACATATTCCTGAGAGCCTTTCGGGATGCCGTACGCATTGTTCTTGCAGGCAAGTTCCGCTTTCTTGAGCTTTTCTTCACGTTTTCTCCTGGCTCTGTCCGCTTCAGCCTTGCTCCAGTATATCAGGACCTGCCGCTCGCGTGTCACAGTTTTCCCAGCCTTGTCTTTGCCGGTGTATTCTTCTGTAAAGAGCTTATACTTGTAGGTTCTGTCTTTATTCCAGACATATTCCGCTTCTTTAAATAACGCTTCGTGGTAGCGGCTGCCTTTGGTGCCTTTGAGAACCTGAGACACCACATAGCCATCGCCGTTATTGCAGATGAAATCAATGTTTTTTGAAGAATTCAGGCCCTTGTCCGCCACCACAATCAACCGCTGCAGCTGATAGGCCTTTTTCACATCGATCATGACCGGCTGCAATGTCAGTGTATCGCTGGTGTTTCCAGGAAACAGAGACATGCTCACCGGCAGCCCGTTCGGGTCAATAAACAGACCCATCTGGATAATCGGATCCGTTCGATGCTCTTTGGAGACGCCCTTTTGGCGGTCACCATTCTGATCTGGAAAATCAATCGCAAAAAAGTAGTTGGTCACATCATAGAAGGCATACTGCAGATCCCGACCGATCAGTTCTTTGATGCGCGTGTCCAGGTGTTTCTGCAACTCAACACTGAAATCCGCCATGTAGTCCAGTGAGCGGTAGACATTGGGCAGTTCAATCTGCGGATCCCAGCCATAAAACCCTTTTTGCTGCCGTGTGCTGGCCCGCTTGGAGTCGGGCGCCATTATTCGCAGCAAGATCAGGAGCTTGGCGATATCATTCAGCGAGTATTTCCCCCGATATCCTTTCCTGAGCTTATATCGTTCAATAAAACCTGCAATGTCCAGCGCATCATAGACGGCTTCCAGAAATATGTATCCATAATTCAATTGCCGGTTTTGACCACTGTACATCTTGTTTGAGCTGATCTGCTCCCGATTGCTCGGATCAGCGTCAAACGCTTCCACCTCACGCATGAATACTTCCGGATCCGGCTGGTCCTCCAGATAGCCAAAGCTTTTCAGTGTGCGATGCATCGTTTGCATCCCTGGTCCAGGCCTGTATCCCTCAGTCACACGAATATACGTCTTGACCACGCCGTTCTTAAATCGCTTCTTATCCCGCTTAATCAACGTAACATCACCTCCTGCCTCTATTATATAGCTCAACAAAGCTCAACGGTATAGTTTTAACACAAATGTAACATAAAAAAGACCCGGAAGGCCTGATTATCGGTCCTTTCGGGTCAAGTAGTCTGTATTGTTCTTTCGTCAGTTATGGACTAAACTGTAAAAGTCAGGTTATAATATAATGGGATGCACGTGCGACCAGAGGTCGCGTCAGGGATTACTGCAA
>JAWSUP010000456.1:0-3290 GCA_033549405.1 Bacillota bacterium
ATGCTTGATATCAACGGACAGCCGATGAATCCGGCCGCCCGCGCTTATCCAAATGAATTTATCCAGACCGGCGTCTCGGCCATCGATGGCTTGAACACGCTGGTCCGCGGCCAGAAGCTGCCGATCTTTTCGGCGTCCGGCCTGCCGCACGCCGAACTGGCAGCCCAGATAGCCCGACAGGCGCGCGTGCGCGATCAATCGAGCAAATTTGCCGTCGTTTTCGCAGCCATGGGCATCACCTTTGAAGAAGCTGATTATTTTATCAGTGATTTCCGGCAGACCGGCGCCATTGATCGCGCTGTCCTGTTCATGAATCTCGCCAACGATCCGGCGATCGAACGCATTGCGACACCGCGGATGGCTTTGACTGCAGCTGAGTATCTGGCGTTTAAACTGGATATGCATGTGCTGGTCATCATGACCGACATCACCTACTATGCCGAAGCACTGCGCGAAGTTTCAGCTGCGCGCAAAGAAGTTCCCGGCCGGCGCGGCTATCCCGGTTACCTCTATACGGACCTGGCGACCATGTATGAACGGGCCGGCCGACAGCGCGGCAAAGATGGTTCCATCACGCTGATGCCGATTCTGACCATGCCGGACGATGATAAAACACATCCGATCCCTGACTTAACCGGCTATATCACGGAAGGCCAGATCATCCTCAGTCGCGAACTCTATAAAAAAGGCATTCGGCCGCCGATCGACGTGCTGCCATCGCTGTCGCGCCTGAAGGATAAAGGCATCGGTGAAGGCAAGACGCGCGCAGACCATGCGAACACGATGAACCAGCTGTTTGCCGCTTATTCACGGGGTAAGGATGCTAAAGAACTGCAGATCATCCTCGGTGAAGATGCCCTTTCGGAAGTGGACCTCATCTATGCACGGTTCGCTGATTCGTTTGAAAAATCCTATGTGTCTCAGGGCTTTACCACGGAACGCTCAATTGATGACACGCTACGCATCGGCTGGCAACTGCTGTCCATGCTGCCGCGCAATGAGCTCAAGCGCATCCGCGATCAATACATCGATCTCTATTACGGGAAGGACTGATCTTCATGGCGAGAAAACAGATCAATCCCAACCGTATGGAGCTGCTCAAGCTGAAGCGGCAGCTTATCACAGCGCGCCGCGGCCATAAACTGTTAAAGGACAAGCGGGATGAGTTGATGCGTCAGTTCCTGGAAGTCATCCGCCAAAACAGAACGCTGCGCCGTCAGGTCGAAAAATTGCTGGCCGATGCGTCGCACCAGATGGTGCTGGCCCGTGCCGTCATGGCTACTGAGGTTCTGGAGACAGCCCTGATGGCTGGCCGGGCATCACTGAGCCTGTCGGTCGATACCAGGAACATCACAAGCGTCAATGTCCCGGTCTTTGCCGCACCGTTCGAACTGTCCGGCGCCCTGGAAAACCTGCCATATGGCCTGGCATCTTCAACTGGAGAGCTGGACCAGGCTGTCACAGCGATCAACCAGGCCCTCCCGGCCATGTTGCAGTTGGCCCAGGCTGAGAAAACAGCACAGTTGCTGGCCGATGAAATTGAAAAGACCCGACGTCGGGTCAATTCTCTTGAATACATCCTCATACCTGAATTGCAGGAATCAATTCGCTCGATCAGCATGAAAATGGATGAAAATGAGCGGGGCAACCTGACACGCCTGATGAAAGTCAAAGACATGATCGTAGCTCAGGCGCTGGAACGAGCCCGCCAGGCGGATCTGGCCGCCGGACTCGACATGAGCAGCCACTGATGCTCTGACAAGTGAGACCAGCCTGTCGCCCTTCCTGACAGACCAGCCTGCCGCACCCGGGAATCCGGCCACCGCGCAGGCTTTTAAAAGTCCTTGACAGGCGGTAAGACCTCCAGTATAATAACAGGGACTTTAATGCTTTACTACTTTATCTAAATGAAGCAATAAAGCGCAGAAGGAGACTGGATTATGGGACAATGGCAATTTCATACACCCGACGGAGTCGCCGATTTGCTGCCGCGCGACTGTGCAGCCAAGAGACAGCTTGAACAGCGCCTGCGCGTTTTGTTCAGCCAGCGGGGTTACCTGGAAATCGAAACACCGGGTATCGAATTTTACGATGTCTATGCGGCCGGCAGCGGCACTGTGCCCCAGGAGGGATTGTTTAAGTTTTTTGACCAGCAGGGCCGCATTCTTTGCCTGCGCTACGATGGAACAGTGCCGGCAGCCCGTGTCGCCGCGACGCTCTGTCGTGAATATCCTGTGCCTCTGCGGCTTTCATACATCGGCAACATGTACCGCTACAATGAATTTGGCGGTGGCAGGCAACGTGAGTTCAGCCAGGCCGGCATCGAGCTTCTGGGCAGCAACAGCCCGGAAGCAGATGCTGAAGTCATCGCGACAGCGATTGCCGCAGCCTTGGCTGTCGGTGTGGAAGACCTCCAGGTGTCGGTCGGGCAGGTTGCTTTTTTCCATGGCGTCCTGGCTGAGTGGCGCATAGAGGGAGAAGAGGCGGAGCTTTTGCCGCACCTGATCGACACCAAGCAGCTGGTGGCCATTGAAGAGCTGGCCGAGCGACTGTCACTGCCCGATAAGGCCCGCCGCGTCATCACCAAACTGGCTTCCAGTTACGGAACAGAAGAAGACATCAACGAACTCGAAGGGCTGGTCAGTCATCCGGTTGCCCTGGCTGCTTTGCAGAACTTGCGCGAGGTGCTGCACATCCTGGCGGACGATGACTGCCTGCGCTATGTGTCTGTCGATCTCGGCATGCTGCAGAGCATCAACTACTACACTGGCATCATCTTCAAGGGGTTTACCTATGGTCTGGGCTTTCCGCTGTTCAGCGGCGGCCGCTATGACAGCCTGATACAAACCTTTGGCCGCAACCTTGCAGCAACCGGTTTTTCGATCGGCCTGAGCCTGGCACAGGCTGCCCTACAGCGCCAGGGCAAAGCCATGAAAGATGCAGCGCCGCCTGTCTGGATCGGTTATGCCGCAGGACAACGGCCAGTTGCCCTGCGCCTGGCTGAAAAGCTGCGCCGGGAGGGCAAGGCTGTTATCTGCGACTGCGACCACCTGAGTCCGGCAGACTTGTCGCAGCGCCAGGCCGGTCCGATCGTGATAATTGATGAAAAAGGATCCGCCCAGTGGATCCGGGAGGATATCTGATATGCAGTACCTGACCATTGCGCTTGCCAAAGGGCGTCTGGCCGACCAGGCGATCGACCTGATCGAGGCTGCGGGTTATGACTGTCGTGTCGTCCGGGAGAAATCGCGCAAGCTGATTCTGGAGGACAGTCGGACCGGGATGCGTTT
>JAWSUP010000457.1:0-3285 GCA_033549405.1 Bacillota bacterium
AATGCTGGGCGCCGAGACATACCTGTATATCACCGTTGTCGGCATGACCAACATGATCGCCCGCGTTGACCCGACTGTCAGCCATTCTAAAGTTGGTGACGTCGTATCACTGGCTATCGACGGCAACCGCGTCCATCTGTTCGATAAAGAAACCGAGCTTGTCATCCTGAGCTGACCAGGCTGCAACCTGTCTACGACAGAGGGCATCCTGCCGAAGTGCTGCTGCACAAGGCGGATGTCCTCTTTTCAAATCCCGGGCATCCGCTGCGCGAATCGGGAAAGTTGAGTTCATGATTGTTTGTCTTCTTGTCACATCCTTGAAACATCTGCAAGAACAGGATAAGATATGATAAAGGTGGCTTGCGTCTCTGATGGGCACACATTGATCTGCCGCGATAGGAAGGTGTAAATTTATGGAAGAATTAAAAAGATGCATCCGGGAAGCAGCACGTTTTCTGGACAAAGTGGCTGGCGTTCTGGATCCGGACGGCATTATCATTGCCTGCACGGATGAAGACCTCGAGGGAACTGAAGACTCATCAGCCAGGGCTGTTATCCTTGCAGATGATGCGGTTGCCGTTACCTATGGCCGGACCTACATGAAACTGCCTGTCAATGATCGTCTGACGGCAATCTGCTTTGTCGACGGGACTGACGGGATCGCGCGTAATTATCTGGATCTGCTCTGCCGCTGGATTGCAGCAGCTCTTAAAGAGCGTAACTCCGATGCTGAACGTGAAGCTTTCTTGAAAAATGTCCTGCTCGAGAATGAACTGCCGGGAGACATTCCTCTGAAAGCCCGCGAGTTCAAGATCCCGTTCACCCTGTCGCGCCTCGCCTACCTGATTCGTTTTGAACAGGCAGAAGAGATCGACTGCGTAGAAATTTTGCAGAGCCTTTTCCCAGATCGCCGCAATAACTACATATTGCCAATGGATGAGGAGACCATCGTTCTGCTGGCCGAATATCCGCGCGATAATCCGGTGCAGATCGACGAGATGGCCAACCAGATCCTGGACAATCTCAATGCCGAATCCATGGCCAAAGTCCATATCGGAATCGGCATGCCTGCCGAGACACTGAAAGACACAGCTAAATCATACCGCGAAGCATCTTTGGCCTTGACGGTAGGCGCAATTTTTGAAAACGACAGTTATGTCATGCGCTATGATCAGCTGGGGCTTGGCCGCCTCATATACCAGTTGCCGCCGACACTCTGCCATATGTTTCTCGATGAGGTGTTTCCCAAAGGCGCTTATGAAGCCCTCGACAGCGAAACCCTGCTGACCATCCAGAAATTCTTTGAGAACAATCTCAATGGCAGCGAAACATCGCGTCAGCTGTTTGTTCATCGCAACACACTGGTGTATCGCCTGGACAAGGTTCAGAAAATCACCGGACTTGACCTGCGCAGCTTTGACGACGCCGTTCTGTTCAAGCTGGCATCGATGGTTCGCAAATATCTGGAAAAACAAGAAAAAACAACCGCCAAATCTGCCAGTGGGAAATGGTGGCATTCCTAAGGGATTGTTATATGTTACTTGGTCTTTTTCCCGAAGGTTTGACGAAACAAGTCAGTCCTTCGGGAAATCTGTTGAGTCAGTTATATTTTAACAGCCCATAAATGCTCTGGAGGTACAACTTTGATCGAATTCCGCAGCGTATCGATGACATACCAGGCAGGAACAAATGCCCTGAAGGATGTCAGCTTTACCATTCAAGATGGTGAATTTGTCTTCATCATCGGTCGCAGTGGCGCTGGAAAATCGACCATAATCAAGCTTTTGACTTGCGAAGAACGCCCATCAAGCGGAAAAGTGTTGATTGATCGTTACGATATTGCGCGCATCAGGCGGGGCCTTGTTCCATATCTGCGCCGCAACATTGGGATGGTATTTCAGGATTTTCGCCTGATCTATACCAAGACAGTCTATGAGAATGTCGCATTCGCCATGGAGATTATCGGTTCGTCACGCAGCACCATTCGCCGCCGCGTACCGATTGTGCTCAGCATCGTTGGACTGCGCGACAAATCCAACGCCCGCCCAAGCGAGTTGTCCGGCGGAGAGCAGCAGCGAGTAGCCATCGCCCGCGCCATGGTCAACAATCCCATGCTGATCCTGGCAGATGAGCCGACCGGCAACCTCGACCCGACCAGCAGTGAAACCCTGATGGCTTTCCTCGAAGAGATCAATCACACCGGTACAACCATTATTATCTGTACACATGACAGAGATCTGGTGGACCGGATGCAAAAAAGAGTTATCGAGATCGATAATGGTTACCTTGTCCGCGATGATAGTGTCGGGTTCTATGCCCAGAATTGCCCGCAGAAAACTCAGCCGGACCTTCAGGAGTCTGCTGATGACGAAATAGATGATCAGGACCCCGAGACTGTGGATCACCATCCGGCTGGCCAGGACGACGAGCTTGTGGATCACGATACAGATGATCGGGACAGCGAACCTGCGGACGCTGATATGGAAATAAGCCATGACCGGCCTTCCAGCCTCATCGTTGCGGAGGCTCACTCATGAAACTGTCGATGGTACGCCATTCACTCGCTGAAGGCCTGCACAGCATCGTGCGCCACCCGCTGGTTACGTTGGCGTCGATCACGACTATCGCATTGATGCTTGTTTTACTCGGTGCTTTTTCTGTTTTTTCCGCCAATGCCCGCCAGATCATGGAACAAGCAGGCCAGCAGCCGCCGATCGAGATCACCATGATCATCGGCGTAACCGCTGCTGAGCTGGCGACTGTCGATAAACGGCTGGAAGAACATCCGGATGTCCTGGAGTTCTCTTTGCATTCGCCACAAGACAACTTCGACCAGTTCAAAGAAAGCATGGAGGATGATGACCTGTTTGAAGATTTCCCGATCGCCAACATCCCCTATACCTTTTCCGTGAGATTGACTGATCCGGACAAGGGCCAGGAATTCCAGTCACAGATCAGCGGTCTGCCAGGTGTCCGCAAGGTTTCGCTGGAACTGTCCGTGATGCAATTTTTAAGCAAAGCAATCGTCTGGGTCAACTATGCGACGCTGTCAGCATTTGTTGTACTTGGCATCATCGCTTTTTTTATCATCTCCAACATGGTGCGTGTAGCCGTTTTTGCCCGAGGCGAAGAGATCAGCATCATGAAATATGTAGGTGCGACAAACTGGTACATCCGCGTTCCCTATATTATCGAAGGCAGTCTGGTGGGCCTGACTGGCGCTGTGTTGGCCTGGATCCTGACCTGGTTCGCCTATGAACGCATCTACGAAGCCTTAATGACCGG
>JAWSUP010000458.1:0-3282 GCA_033549405.1 Bacillota bacterium
CAATCAGAGTGAGGGTATTTGAGAGCATACCAGAGGTGATTGCTGTGAAGCAAAAGACAAAAATACAATCGATCCTGAGCCGTCCATCCTGGTATTTATGGCTCGTACCGCTGTCCGCTGCATTTCTGGCCCAGCGTGTTCTGATTACGCATCCGGAACTGGTGGAGAGGGTCCATGCCCGAACCTTGTTCCGCTGGCTGTCGATCCCAATCAGCCGCATCACCTCGCTGTTTCCATTTTCGCTGACAGAGGCGTCGGTTATCCTCGGTATCCCCCTGGCGCTGATCCTTCTTATCACCTGGATCGTGCGCCTGATCAAACGTCCAGAGAAAGCACTGCGCTTTGCCCGCCTGGCCCGGGCCACAGCCTGGACACTGAGCGTGGCTTATCTGATGTTCATGTTGCTCCACGGTCTAAATTATGCGCGTCTCCCTGTCGGGCAGTCATTTGACCTGCCTGTACGAGAACGAACTTCGGATGAGCTTCAGGAGACGGCTGCCTGGCTGGTCGAACAAACCAATCGTATCCGGTCACTCAGCGAAGAAGACGAACGAGGCGTTTTTGTGCTCAGCCTTGGTATCGACGACACTTTAAAGACAGCATCAGCCGCTTATGACGCTGCCTCTGTCGATTACCCGTTGCTGGCAGGGCCGCCGATCCGGCCTAAAGGTGTTTTGCTTTCACATTACTGGTCCTACACGGGGATTACCGGTGTCTATATGCCCTTTTTTGTGGAATCGAATGTCAACATCGATGTGCCTGAACACTCCATTCCCGAGACTGCTCTGCATGAAATCGCCCATACACGCGGTTTTGCCCGGGAGGACGAGGCTGGATTTCTGGCCTTCTTGACCGGTATTTACAGTGACAATCCTGATTTTGCGTATTCTGTCCTGCTTGGAGCAGCCCTGCGCAGCCTCAATGCCCTGGGCGGAATTGACGCAGAAGGATATCAGGCTGTCGCATCGCAGCTCAGCGACGCTGTCCGGCGTGATCTGCAGGCGACCGGTGTTTACTGGAAGCAGTTCGAAGGACCGGTTCAGGAAGCATCGACTAAAGTTAATGACGCGTATTTGCAAGCCAATCTGCAGGAAGATGGCGTACGCAGTTACGGGCGCATGGTCGATCTGGTGCTGACCTGGTATGAACAACAGTCCGAACGGGGCACGCTCGGTGCAAGCATCGCTGCCGATCGACCTGCATCCTGATAACAAGGGCAGCAACATGCCGTTATTGTATTTAATCGGTCATACAGAGACATTTGCCGCAGCGGATTTGCTGCGGCTGTTTTTTGGTGATCCGGTCAGGGAAGTGACCGGGGTTATCCATGCCGGTCTCGATCAAACAATTCTTGTCAGCCGTCTGGAACAGCCTGCTGACACAGATAGCCTGCAGGACAAAAAAACTGTCTGCATCATGACAGACATAGAATCAATTCATTTGTCAGGCAGTGTGACAATCGACGCAGCCAGACGGGAGATCAAGCGTCAGCTTTACCAAGCGCTGTCAGAGTGGACCGGCCGCTCGTATCCCTGGGGATCACTGACCGGCATCCGGCCAACCCTTATTGCGGCAGAATGTCTGGCACAGATGACAGGAACCGGTCAGGCCAGGCAGAAAATGACAGACTACTGGCTGGTGTCAGCTGAAAAGGCAGACCTGGCCATCGCAACAGCCATGGCCGAACAGGAGATCCTTGCACAAATCCCGGAGAACAGTTTGTTCGTTTATATCGGCATTCCCTTTTGTCCCAGCCGCTGTTCCTACTGCAGCTTCATCACCCGGGATGCGCCGGCCCATGCGGCGTTGCTCGATCCCTATGTCGATGCCGTGATCCATGAGGCGCGCA
This sequence comes from Bacillota bacterium, assembly GCA_033549405.1. Taxonomy (GTDB): domain Bacteria; phylum Bacillota; class Clostridia; order Saccharofermentanales; family UBA5734; genus JAAYBY01. Next base: position 1,850 of record JAWSUP010000458.1, read on the forward strand.
GTTTTTTTGATGCTGTGCGGCAACCGGTATCCGCTTTATACATCGGCGGCGGTACGCCGACCAGCTTGTCTGCTGCACAGTTACAACGTTTATTGTATGGCGTATTGCCGCATATTCCTTTGCTTCCAGGTGCCGAACTGACGGTTGAAGCCGGCCGGCCTGACACGATCGACGCAGCCAGACTGTCAGTGCTGCGTGCGGCCGGTACAAACCGGATCTGCATCAACCCGCAGACATTTCATGACTCAACCTTGATCCGTATTGGCCGGCAGCATACGGTCCGGCAGATGCTCGACGCCTGGCAACTGGCCCGTTCCATGGGATTTGATCGTATCAACATCGATCTGATTGCCGGTTTGCCCGGAGAAAAACCAGCTGATCTGGCCTTTTCTGTTCAAGAAGCGCTTGCGCTCAGACCAGCCGGACTGACACTTCATGCCCTGGCGCCTAAACGCAGTTCAGATCTGCACGATACAATATCCGGGCAGGCCAGTCTGCAGACACAGCCGGAATGGAACGCGCTGCTGACACAGCTCCGGCACCAGCTGGCAGAGGCAGGTTTATATCCTTACTATCTCTATCGGCAAAAACAGGCGATTGGCGGTCTGGAAAACACAGGCTTCGCCAGGCTGGGCTGTGCTTGCCGCTACAACGTCGGCATGATGAGCGATCGGCATGCGGTCGTTGGCATTGGCAGCGGATCAATATCCAAAAAAATTACAGATGGTCGGCTGGAGCGGTTGGCAAATCCGCGCAACATCGCGGTCTATCTGCAGCGGATCGATGAACTGGCCCGCAAGAAGCAAGAATGGTTCAGGGACAGCGGACCGTGACCACGACCAGTTCAGGGCGTGCGCCCAGTCGTGCCGGAATGCCGACTGTTCCCAGGCCGCGCGAGACGATCAAGTTGCGCACGGCGCTTAATTGGTACAGGCCGTAAGGGAAACGGCTGCCTCCATAGACTGTGACAACCGGTTTGCCAAAAAACGTGATTTGTCCGTTGTGTGAATGCCCGGAAAAAGCCAGGTCTGCCGAACCGTCCGGCAGGGATGCCGCATAATCGGGTTGGTGCATCAGGAGCAGACGGACAAGTCCGGACAGATCTTCGGGTTTCTCTGGATCGGGCGGTTCATGATCTGTTGAAACCAGACCTTCCTGGCTGAAAGCTCTGTCCAGTTCCGGCTGACCAAAATAGCTTTCTGCCAGACCACCGATCAACAGGCCGTCAACGATCACCGATTGATTGTCGAGCAGAACAAACCCGCCATCCTCCAATAGCGTTTTCATATAGCGGAATTCTGCGATCAGGCGGTTGTCATGGTTTCCGGCGACCGCATACTGGCCTAAGGGCGACTGCATCCGTGACAGAACACTGGATACTTCCGCAGCAAACTCCGGATTGTGCGGCGTTCTGCTGTCGATCAGGTCGCCGC
>JAWSUP010000459.1:0-3273 GCA_033549405.1 Bacillota bacterium
CACCATTCCGTCGACGGCTGGCTCGCGCTGCTGCAGCAGTTCGGCCTGGACAACTATCGCTGCATGGAATTGCTTGATGCGGCCAATACGGGCGCTTACGGCAATCCGGTGCCGACGCCGGTCACCATGACGATCGAGCCGGGACCTTTCATTGTGGTCTCTGGCCACGACCTGCTTGATCTCAAGCAACTGCTCGAACAGACAGAAGGCAAGGGCATCAATATCTATACGCACGGCGAGATGCTGCCGGCACACGGCTATCCGGAGCTGAAAAAGCACGCGCATCTCAAAGGCAACTTCGGCACAGCCTGGCAGAACCAGCAGAAAGAGTTCCGCAATGTTCCGGGCGCTTTCCTGTTCACAACCAACTGCCTGATGCCGCCCAAGTCGGATTATGCGGATCGCGTTTTCACGACAGCAGTCGTCGGTTTCCCCGGACTGGTCCACATACCGGACAACGCCAGGGGAAAGGACTTTTCAGCGGTTATCAGCAAGGCCCTTGAACTGGGCGGCTACCAGAAACCTGTCACCATGAAAGGCGTCAACGGCGGCAGCAGCCTGTTAACCGGCTTCGGTCATGAGACAGTGCTGTCTGCGGCTGACGCGGTTGTAGCAGCCGTCAAGTCAGGCGACCTCAAGCATATCTTCCTGGTCGGCGGTTGTGACGGCGCCAAGCCGGGACGCAATTATTACACCGATTTCGTCGCCAATACGCCGCCGGACTCCCTGGTGTTGACTCTGGCCTGCGGTAAATTCCGTTTCAACGATCTGGATCTGGGCAAGGTCGGCCCGTTCCCCCGTATCATGGACATGGGGCAGTGCAATGACTCTTATTCGGCCATCCGGGTAGCTGTTGCCCTGTCGGAAGCTTTTGAAACCGATATCAATGATCTACCGCTCACGCTGGTCCTGTCATGGTATGAGCAAAAAGCCGTCTGCGTCCTGTTGACCTTACTGTCCCTGGGCGTTAAAAACATCTACCTGGGTCCAACCTTGCCGGCATTTGTTTCGCCGAATGTGCTGGGTGTCCTGGTCAGTCAGTTTGGCATCCGACCGATCAAGACAGCAGCAGAAGATCTGAAAGCAATACTGGGGTGATTTATTATGTATGATGTCATTATTGTCGGACAAGGCCCGGCTGGCGTATCTGCCGCAATCTATGCCGTGCGTGCCGGCCTGAGCGTGCTGGTGGTCGGCCGGGACAGCGGCGCTCTGGCCAAGGCAGAAAAAATCGAAAACTACTACGGCTTCATTGAACCGATCAGCGGTCATGAATTGTTGCAGCGCGGTCTGGACCAGGCTGTCCGCCTCGGTGTGACTGTCAAAAACGAAGAGGTCACGGCTGTTCGCTGGATCGACCAGTTCTCTGTCGAGACAACCGCCGGTGAATACCAGTCTTTGTGTGTAATCCTGGCAACCGGCATGCCGCGCCGCAAGGCGGTCATATCCGGTCTGTCCGATTATGAGGGGCGTGGCGTCAGCTATTGTGCGACCTGTGACGGCTTTTTTTATCGCGGCAAGACGGTCGCCGTCATTGGAAACGGCGACTATGCGCTTAAAGAAGCCGCTGAACTCAAGCCTTTTGCCAAAACAATCTATCTGATGACCAATGGCAGGCCTTTTGCTGCCGCTGGAGAGGATCCGGCCATCCAGATCCGGACAGAAAAGATCGAAAAGCTGGAAGGCGATGATGAGAAAGTCCGCCGCCTGGTGCTCGATTCAGGCGCGACGCTGGAAATTGACGGCGTGTTCGTCGCCGAAGGAACCGCATCCGCACTCGATCTGGCGCTGAAGCTGGGACTTGATAATGACGGCAAAAGGATTCTAGTTAACAAAAGCCAGGAGACCAACCTGCCCGGTATGTATGCCGCAGGTGACTGCACCGGCGGTCTGCTCCAAGTGGCTGTCGCCGTTGGTGAAGGCGCCCAGGCCGGTGTTTCGGCAGTCGGATTTGTCCGCCAGCTCAAGAAATCACCGCCGGCACAGCAGCCCGATCACGTCTGAGGATTCTGAGAGCATTAAGTACGGCAATCAGTGCAACGCCGACATCGGCAAAAACAGCCTGCCAAATGCCGCTGAAACCGAATACAGCCAACACTACAATCAGGATCTTGAAACCCAGGGCGATCGCGATATTCTGGCGCACGATCCGCCCTGTTTTTCGTGCTAGCCGAACAGCCGGCGGCAGCTTGGACAAGTCATCGCCTATTATGACGATATCGGCATTTTCAAGTGCGGCATCGCTGCCGCCGCCCAGGGCAACCGACAAGTCAGCCCTGGCAAGTATTGGTGTATCGTTGATCCCGTCACCGACATAAGCGATCGGCTGCTGCGATTTTCCTGATGCGATCAGCTCTTCCAGAGCTGCCACTTTCTGTTCCGGCAGCAACCCGCCCCTGTAGTCGTCGAATCCGGCCTGAGCGGCGATTGATGCGACCCGGTCAGGCTGGTCTCCGCTGAGCAGGATGTGTTCGCTGATGCCAAGCTTCCGCAGCTGCCTGATTGCTTCCACTGCTTCTGGCCTCAGTTCATCAGTTAGCTCAAGCACACCGGCACACATTCCGTCGATGGCCAGATAGAGTATTGTTCCCAACCGCTCAACCGGCAATTCCGGATTTTCAATTTGCAGTGCTGCGGTCAGGGAATCTGTGCTGATTTTGTTTTCCTGGAGCAGCCGCAGATTGCCCAGAAGAATTCTGTGCCCGTCGATATTGGCCGATAAACCCAGCCCGGGCAGATGATCAGCTGACCTGATCCGGTTGGCATCGGGCGGCGCACCGCCCTTTTCTTGCCAGGCCTTCACAATTGATCGTGCCAGAGGATGGGATGAACCATGCTCCGCCAGAGCAGCCCATTCCAGAATGGCCCTTTCATCGCCGGGTTCTCGCGTCAGGATGCGCTTGACTGCATATGAACCGCTGGTCAGCGTCCCTGTCTTGTCCCAGGCCATTGTCTTAATGGCTGCCAGCCTGTCCAGGTATTGACCGCCCTTAACCAGGATACCGCTGGCCGATGCACGTCCGATACCGGCAAAATAGCCCAGCGGGATAGATAAAACCAGCGCACACGGACACGAGATAACCAGCAAAATCAGGGCTCTGTATATCCAGTCAGTTAAAGGCTGCTGCAGTATGAGCGGCGGCAAAAATGCAATCACCAGGGCCAGGCCGACCATGACCGGCGTGTATGCCCTGGCAAAGCGCGTGATGAATCGCTCAGCCGGTGCTTTTTTAGCAGATGCCTCTTCGACCAGCTGCAAAATCCGGCTGATCG
>JAWSUP010000460.1:0-3265 GCA_033549405.1 Bacillota bacterium
ATGCTGACGCATTGCCGCTGTGACGCCGTCGCCATCGTCACGCCCGATTTTGCCCACGCGGACATCGCAGTCGCGGCGGCAGCAGCCGGTAAACACCTGCTGATCGAAAAACCGCTGGCAACGACCCGCGCCGATGTCTTCCGCATCCTGGAGGCTCTGGATAAAAGCGGGGTACGCGCCATGGTCGACCTGCACAACCGCTGGAATCCACCCTTCAATCTGGCCCGCCAGGCGGTGGACCGCGGCGAGCTGGGTTCTGTCTACAGCGCATATTTTCGTTTGAATGATATTAAATGGGTCGCGACTGACCTGTTGCCCTGGGCAGCACGCTCGTCCATTCTCTGGTTTCTCGGCAGCCACAGCCTGGATACGCTGCGCTGGCTGTTCGACAGTGAGGTGACACGCGTCTATGCGGTCAGCCGGTCTGGGATCCTCAAAGATGCGGGGGTCGATACCGTCGACCTGTACCAGAGCACGCTGGAGTTTGCAAACGGCGGTATCGCTCAGATGGAAAATGGCTGGATCACACCCAACGGCAATCCTAACGTCAATGATATGAAATGCACCCTGCTGGGCACGCGCGGTATGATCACCATCGATCCCAGCAGCCATAACCTGATCCAGAAGTTTACCGAAACCCAGGTTCAGGTGCCTGACATCCTGGTCCAGCATCACGTCTTCGGAGAGCCTAAGGGATTCGCTTTTGAGAGCATCCGCTGTTTTGTCGACCGGGTGATTGATGGCCGTGACTTTCCAGTATCGATCCGGGATGCGGCTAACACCAGCCTGGCGATTCTGGCGATCATGGAATCAGCAGAGAAACGCCAGCCTGTCGACGTCAACTATGGCTAAAGGTGTCGTTTCATCAGTTGCTGATCAGTTTAGAAAATGCGGCACCATCGTCAATGTGGCGACATTGAAGAGCGCATGCACCAGCCATGCGCCAATAATGTGTCCGTCCCGCCGCACAAGGCTGTTCAGGAGCAAGCCGGCGATAAACAGATTAATGAGGCAAAAGACCAAGAGCGGCAGCGAAAACCATGTCTGAAAGATCGCCAGGTGATAGAGCGCAAAAAGACCGGCAGAAAAAAAGTGGGCCAACCGGGGCAGCCCGAGCTGATACAACGTCTGGTAACAGAGCCCGCGAAAAAACAATTCCTCGCCAAAAGCATTGACGACCGGGATATAGAACATCAGCCTGGCGATCTGAAGCGGACGACCGCTTGTCCGGGATCTGATTTCATCCAGGATGGATGCAACACCAAACAGGCGGCTGAGCGGCTCAATCAGAAAATTGCAAAGAACAATCAACAGGAGGCCGCCGACCACAATCCAGATCTGGCGCAGCAGGGTTGGGCGCGTCACGCGGACCAGCTGGAACAGCTTTTGCAGATATGCGCGCGGTCTGAATTCCGCTTCGACCAGCCAGGCAGCCAGCGGCAGTCCAAAAAAAAGGCTCATCTTGATTGTACTTTTGTCGACATAGGGCAAGCACAGGATCCTTGCTGCATAGTAATAGATGACGCAGGCAGCGGTCGCCGCCACAACAACCAGCGCAGGCAGAATCCACTTGCGTTTCTGTGTCATGACTGTTGCTCCGGCTTTCTTTCATGAGGGTTCATCACATTGGATGGTATAAATCCGGAGATGAATTGCCGGTAAAATTGTTCATGATCGCGTTTCATCAGTTTGAATGCAATCATGGCGAGAAGAATCGCACCAGCCAGACCAAAGACCAGGTCATTCATCGTATCCAGAAGTCCGTGCACCGGCCCTTGCTTCCAGGCCTGCATGTTTGTTCCGAACAAACGGTCACAGCTATACTCATATAATTCCCATCCAAAACAGCAAAGATGGCTGAAACTGAGCGCAAACAGGACGATGAAACCGGGACTGTGCGCCCTGGCACGGACATGATGCCAGTTAAAACGATAATACAAGGCCAGTCCCAGAATGCAGAAGATCAGACCGAACTGAAGATGCTGCACCTTATCAAACCAACTGATTTGTTTGTAAAACGCAAAGAAACGCCCCAGAATGACGCTGGTCAGAGCAGTCAGGGAAATAATTAGTTTCATGCCGTCCGGAATACGCAGAATCGGCCTGTTTTTGATCCGGTTAAGGCCAAACTGGAACCACAGGTAGACTGCCAGGCTTGCCAGACCGGCGCCGGCTTCGAAATAATTCTGCTTCACAAAACACCAGATGGTACCCAGTCCCAGTAAGGCGACCGTAATCCAGGTGCAGATGCGGGCAATTAAATGCAGATTCACCCGTCCGGTTATACCCGTCATGAATAACCTCCTGCCATATTGATGCGATGATGATCCCGCATGCCTTATCTATCATAGAATTGCCTGCATCAGCTGTCAATAAGTGTCATGATTTTCTGTCCGACGGATTGCACCTGGTCCGGAATCCGTCTATAATGATTTTGACAGAGACAGGTATCGCCAGAGGCGTGTCATAAAATTCTTGTTATCGACTCTGTTCCAGGTTTTATATTCTGAGATACAACGAAACAAGCAGATGAACCAGGCAACATCATAGGAGGATGACCATATGAAATGCACCCACTGCAACGCCGATATTCCAGATGACAGTGTTTTTTGCCCCTCCTGCGGCCAAAAGGCAGAATCGCAATCGCAACCTGAGAAGAAGTGCCGCAAGTGTCTAGCGCCCTTGAAAGCAGACGCGAAATTTTGCGAATTTTGCGGTGCGACGGCAGACGAAGCTGGTAAAACCTGTCCGGCTTGTTCGACAAAGGTGACCGGAGGCGCTGCATTCTGCCCCAATTGCGGTTACAGGATGGGTGAGCAGCCTTCAGGGCAGACGGCCTGGCAAGCGCCGGTTCAGGCGGCTGTGCCGCAGCAGCCGGTTTATCCTGCGCAACCTCATGTACAACCTTATACACAACCTTACGGGCAGGCGGCAACGCCATATCCTGCTTACAGTCAGGCGCCGACAACCGCCAGACCACCCAGAAAGAAAAAGGGCTGGCTCATAGCCGTGATCATCATTGTCGTTCTGGCAGTCGCCGGCGGCGTGACAGCGCTGGTTGCCGGCAAACAGATCAAGCGTTTGTTGATGGGACCCAAAGCCACCTACCTGGCCATTGAAGGCGTTGCGTTAAAACAGCAGACAGATGACATGCTGACAGAACTGGTCAAGTATGGCAACACCGGAACCCGTGATCCGAAGGGTGGTATGGATCTTGAATTAAAAGTCAGCCTGGAAGCAGAGAAACTGGGCATCGATCCCGTCT
>JAWSUP010000461.1:0-3263 GCA_033549405.1 Bacillota bacterium
CGGCATAACGGATCGGCAAGTCGCGGTAGCTCCTCGTTTTCGTCAGATACGCCTGGAACTGGAAAGGGCAGGTCATCGGCCGTAGCGCCAGGACTTCTTCTGTCTCGGCTTTTTCCGGATCACCCATAATAAACATGCCGTCCCGGTAATGGTACCAATGTCCGGATATCTTATAAAGATCCGACTTGGCTAACAGGGGCGTTTTCGTCAGCAGGTATCCGCGCTTTTCTTCTTCATCTTCGACAAATCGCTGCAGAAGCTGCAGGACACGGGCGCCTTTGGGCAGCATGATCGGCAAGCCCTGGCCGATGTATTCTGTGGTCGTAAAGAAACCGAGTTCTCGGCCCAGTTTGTTGTGGTCTCGCTTCTTGGCTTCTTCCAGCCGGCTCAGGTAGTCTTTGAGCTGTTGTTTGTCCGGAAAACTGGTGCCATAGATGCGCTGAAGCATCTTGTTTTTCTCATTGCCGCGCCAATAAGCACCCGCAACCTGGGTCAGCTTGAAAGCCTTGACTTCAGCGGTGTTCTCCAGGTGCGGTCCGGCGCACAGATCCACAAAATCACCCTGGCGATAAAACGATATGACAGCATCTGCCGGCAGTTCATCGATCAGTTCGATCTTATATGTTTCACTCTTATCTGTCATCAACTGCCTGGCCTCATTGCGTGGCAATTCAAAGCGTTCAACAATCAGGTGCTCGCGGACGATCTTTTTCATTTCATCTTCAATCTTGCCCAGGTCTTCAGGTGAAAAGGGTTCATTGCGGTCAAAGTCGTAGTAGAAACCGTCTTCGATAGCCGGTCCAATAGCCAGCTTCGTATCAGGATACAGGCGTTTTACGGCATGTGCCAGTATGTGGGACGATGTATGGCGGAACGTATTGCGATAGACGCTATCTGTAAAATCAGGCATGTTCTTCCCTCCCTGCGTTGGATTACATATTTCCATTTATCATAATATATCAGGGAACTTATGTAAATCAAACGCGTCAAAATAACTGTTGACAAATAGTCACAACAGGTTTATGATCAGTACTAGTTTATGAATTGTACTAGCTTATGTTCTGTTCCAGTTTATGAATAGGACTAAGGCTCAGTCAGGAAATTGAGGAAGTGAGTTGATGCGTCTGTGAATATCCAGTTCAAAAAAGGTGTACTAGAGCTGTGTGTCTTGTCCATGCTTGTCTGGCGAGACCAGTACGGGTATGAACTGGCCAGTTCGCTGTCGGAGAAAATCCAGATAGCCGACGGCACGATCTATCCGATTTTACGCAAGCTTGCCGTTGATGGACAAGTAACGACCTATCTGCAAGAGTCATCCGAAGGCCCCCCCCGCAAGTATTACGCCATATCGCCGGCCGGTCGGAAAACACAGCAGGAGCTTCTGGCCGAATGGCAGCTGTTTACACAGCATGTTAATACAATTACGGGAGGTGTCGCATGAACAAGCACCAATTCATGAGCAATTTGCAGAACGCGCTGTCTCCGCTCGATCCAGCCGCCGTCACGGACATCATGGCGGATTTCGAGGAGCATTTTGCAGCAGGATCAGGGCGCGGTAAAACCGAAGAAGCCATCGCAGCCGAACTGGGCGATCCTATCGAGATCGGCCGCCAGTATGTCGACGCAGCGGCCGATGGCAAAACTGATGGCAACGCAGATCGTCAGGCACATGCCAGACCCTTCCCGCCCGGACAGCCGCTGTCCAATCAGAGATCGACTCCGGCCTATACAGCACAACCCGCCAGAAAAGTGAGTGAATCCGGATTACTCGGCGTCATCTTGCTCAATCTTTTCATCGGCATTCCCCTCTGGCTGGGCCTCTTTTCTGCGCTGGCCGGACTGTGGGCCGGCGCCGGATCGATCGGTGCGGCAGCTGTTGTTTTGTTTGTGGTCGCCGTTTTTCAGGCAGGCGTTATCAGCTTGATCCTGGCCCTGTTCGCCGTTGCTCTGACCGCTCTGACCATACTGGCAGTCATCCTGATGGTCTATCTGACGAAATGGCTGGTTCTTGGTCTGATTGCCTGGGTCCGGTGGAACAAGAAACTCGTTTATGGAGGTGTTGCCGCATGAAGAAGACGGGACTGATCGTACTTATTGTCATTTGCCTGATCGTTTTCTTTACCACCCTGACCAGTGGCGTTCTCCTGACCATCCGGACCATCGGCTGGCAAGATCTGCTGGATCAGTCACGGCTGCAAGATCGTTTGCAGAGCATGGTCGAGCGATTCGATTTTCTGACCGACCTGCCGTCGCAGCGTGAACAATTTGATATTGATGATACGAAGACACTCGATCTGACAAATATCAAGATTATTGAAATAGCAGGTGTCTCTGAATCTATCACAGTCCATGCGACATCCGGTGTCGGCAGCGCGACACTCAAAGGCAGTTACCGCGCTCTCTCCCCCATCGGCTGGGTCGTCGAAGCAAACGGCGATGTCCTGAAAATTTATTCGCCCTACCCACGATTCGGCGTTCTCTACAGCAACCTGTCCATGACTGTGACCATACCACAAACTTTTGCCGGAACCGTCAAGGTCAGTTCGGTTTCAGGTGCAGTCTCTCTGCCCGATGCGCAGCAGATTGACTGGAATCAGCTCGATGTCAGCACGATATCCGGCAGCATCCGGGTCGAAAATGCCGCATTTGGGGCAATCAAGCTATCCAGTATCTCAGGGGCGATCTCTTTGAAGCAGATCATGGGCACAATCGACTGCAAAACCACATCCGGAGCCATTGCTCTCGACTATGATATTTATAAAACCAGCACCGTGCGGTCTGTATCGGGAGCCGTCCAGATTACGCTGCCCGCGCAGTCCAGTGTTAACATCAGCTACACGACAGTATCCGGTCGCTTTAAGAACCAGGATCTTCCGATCACGGTCGTCACACAAACCAGCCGTAAACTGGAGGGCAAGATAGGCACAGGCGAACAGCCACTGACAGTCAGCACGACTTCTGGCAGCTTCACAATTAAGGGTCGCTGATTTTCACAAGGTCCTTTAGTGTATTGAAACGGGCTTCTTTGATCCCGGGAACCTGCATCAGGTCCTCGATCCGGTCAAAGAAGCCGTTCTCTTCTCTGTAGGCAATAATCGCACAGGCCGTCGCAGGCCCGATTCCAGGCAGAGTTTCCAGCTGCTTCTGATCGGCTTGATTCAGATCGACCAGAACTCCGTCATCAGCTTCTGTATTCTGTAGCGCAAATGCATATCCAGCATCGATCTCGGCTTGTGTGGGTAATCTGATCAACTGGTTTATCT
>JAWSUP010000462.1:0-3260 GCA_033549405.1 Bacillota bacterium
TTTCATGAACAGGTGCCTTTTGTCACGCAGGGTATAATGTGTGGGAAGTTAAGGTTAGGTTAATACTTTCGCCAACATATAGTGAGAGTTTCCCATGCGTGTAATCATATACCTTTTTCAGATCCATTTCTTTCGTTTGGAAATGAACCAAAACCAGATTATCATCCTGCATATCGACTGGCAGCATCTGCTCCCACGTCCCGCAGGAATGGATCATGTAAGGTCCGCATGCCTGACTTATTTTCCGCAAATAGGGTGATTCAAATTCATTGTACATGCTGAGCGATATGAGACTGCGGACCTCCGAATTTATGGTGTATCCGCGTGGGAGGCACGTACAATGATCCGGACACAGTGACCCTCCAGTGGCTGTTTGCAGCCTGGTAATGGTTTCAATGATGATATCCGTGATTTGCTCAAGCAATTCATGCAGCGCTTTTGGTTCGTCATAGATCCATTGCATCAATTGCATTGTACCGAGAATATAATTTGCACTATCAATCGGGCCGGTCATAACAGGATTTCTTATGGCAAGTTCATTGTTTGTTACGGCACGCGCATAAGCAGCAAAATCAATCGCTTTGCCTATAAGGCTATTGTCAATCGAACGGAGTTTTAACTTTTTCAAATCTTCTGGACTTTGAATCCAGGGTACCGGATAGTACAAACCAGGTTCCGATTTCTGCTCTATCAGTTCACAACCAAAAATTTGTGCAATACATTGTGACTGACCATGGATGCTGCGAGGAATATTGATTGCAGGATATGTATCATCTTCATACACGCTCATGGCATTCAGGTGAAGTGTGCGGATCTGATTCCTGATCATACTATCCCATTCCGGGTTGCTTCCAACAGGTCCAACCAGCGGGATCTCCTCAGCAGATGGATAATGCTTGCTGAGTTGATCCACATCAGGCTTGGGGCAACTCATCACTGCTGCCCATCCAAATGCTTCTTTTTTCATTAGCCCATCCCATGCAGGTTTTCTAACCTGCACCTGGACGTCGCTCAATGGAAAATACTTAAAATCCACTCTCTTACCCTCTTGTCGAAGCCTGTTGATATAAATTCGTTCTTTGCATAAAATACATTTATCATCTAAAACCTTTTATTAACATTATATACGGATTAATTATTGGTGTCAACGATCCTATGCGATAATATGACCAAAACACGTTCATTCACTACGATTTAATTTTATGAAACACAAGCAACTGACCACCCCCTTGCTCAATCAAAATCAACATTTTAGAAGATAATTTCTAAATCAGCCTGACCAGTAAAATCTGATAACGTGATTGTCTCTTTTCCGGCATCATATTGGCCTCGGCTGACTGAGACAGCTTTTTCCTCACAGGGATGAGGGATCCGAACGATCAACTGATCTGGCATAACGCCACCATCAAGCTTTATGCTGATTTTGACCCGGCCAACACCAACCATCGAGTCAACCTTATAGCTCAGGGTGCCGAAATGGGATTTGACGCCTTCAACCGAAATCGATTTACCATCCTCCAGCCAGGCACGCGGCACACCCGGCAATAGTTTGAGTGCACAACCGTCCTCAAGATAGAGCATCCAACGACAGCGCATCAAAAACCAGGTTTCTTCATGTAGTTTATGCGGGCTGGCATGGTGATAATGTTCCCAGAACGAGTAGGTGCCCCGGTCGGACAGGGAAGCGAACCCGTTGTAAAACTCGCTCAGAAAAGCCTTGACTTCACCACGCTGCAGATTGCTGTAGACATGCGGGCTGTAATAAGGCTGTGAAAAAGCAACATTTCTTGCACAGAGGAAATCGGCGAAATAGTTAACAATAAATTCTGCCTCGAGCTCATGCGGATCCACAACACCATGGAGCATCAGATACTGGACATTGAGGATATCGCGGATGGTGCTGGTTGCATGGGAGTACCATTTGCCTCCTTCGGCATATAGTGATAGTGCACCGGGGTACTCCGTCCAGGGGGACACACTGGGTACCCAGCAGCCATTGCCCAGCGGAACAACCGGTGACAACGCCATATTTTCTGTCAGAGATTCGCGGATATTCTGCTTATGCTCGGCTGCCAGTGCGCCATATTTCGCTGAAGCTTCAGGATCTATTTTTTCGAGGATATCAGCCGCTGCAACAAAGCCGGCATAAGCCCCTGAGTTGAGCATGAACGAATGGAACAAGTCGTTCGGATCCGCAACCTTACCATCGATCATGCCGTAACCTTTACACTTCAGGTCATCGCCCAAACTCTTTTCACGCCAGCGGATTGTATATTCACAGGCCTTCTTAACGCTGTCGGCGACTGATCTGGCCCATTCGACACCCGCGCCATACCGATAGTGCTCGCCCATCGACCAGAGTGCAAAACCAGTCTCAAGCATGTAACCGCCGAAATTCTGCATAAATCCGTCATCATGCTGCTTTTCGACAAAAAACTGCAATGCACGTTCAGCCAGCTGGCTTTTTGCCATTGAGTCGAGAAACTGGATACCAGGAGAACTTTCTGAACCAATTGCAGTGTAGACACCAACAATCGGAACAACCGGCTGATCCGGTTCAAGACCGAAGTAAGCGACATCAATGTGCAGTAGTCCAGCCCGGATCATCTCGTCGATGCGCGTTTCTGGAACGGATATCCTGGCAGCTTCATCCAGCTTGGCCTGCCAGTACTGTTTGCACTCGGTGAAACGCTGTGCATAATCGTTCAGAGCAAGAGCAGATGCACGCTCTTTATCGATTGGCGCATGCGGAATCTTGAACACATATTCAATTTTCTCACCTGGCTGAATCAGGACACTCATTTCCTCCTGGGGAACAGGCTTGCCATTCAAGGTGGCAACCAGGAAAACCTTGCCGTTGGATAAGATACCGAAACCGGTTTCCCCGTCATAATGCGGCAACTCGAAGGTGTAGCGGGCATGTTCACGCCCGGGGAGCGGATCAGGAATCCGGACAAAGCTGTAACGCGGCGCACAACTGGTGTTGACAGCCTCGACCCGGATGTACATGACAGCTTCTTCCTCACGGAAAAGTTCAGCGTCACGCAGGCTGTCGGCATGCGCCTGTTGCTCCTTGGTGAGCATGTGGCCTGCACCATGAAGATCAGCAATATACATGTCTGTCCCCCGGACATGGGAGGCGTCAAGCGGGCTGGCTTCATTTGTAACAAAGTAACGCGTATTGTAGATGATATCCGCGTCCCTGCAGGGCAAACGCATAAAAGAGTGGAACGAACAACAGGAGCGGCATAAAACGCAAC
>JAWSUP010000463.1:0-3250 GCA_033549405.1 Bacillota bacterium
GATGAGCACGGCAACTGCCATACAGGATGCAATGTCGAAAACGCTTCCTATGGCGCCACTTGCTGTGCCGAACGGACAGCCATCTTCAAAGCCGTTTCAGAGGGTTCGCGCACGATCAGGCGGCTGGCCGTCGTCTGCGACCAGCCCGAACCCTGCATGCCCTGCGGTATCTGCCGTCAGGTCATGGCAGAATTCGCCACAGAAGATTTCCAGCTCCTGGCAGCTGCGCCGGACGGGCAATACCGGACATACACGCTGGAGGAATTGCTGCCGGCCCATTTCAAGATGCCTTAGGGGTCTGAGTGCTTGCTGATCGGATCACGTTTTTGCCGGCCAAATGATCCCATGCGGTCACAGACGACATAAAGTGGCCGGCCTTTCACTTCCTCGAAAATCCGGCCGATATATTCGCCGATGATACCGAGCATAATCAGGATAATGCCGCAGAAAAACAAGATAACGCACATCAGGGAAGCATAGCCTGGTTCCATGACAACCAGGTCAAACAGTCGGGCGATAAAAACAAACAGCAGAAAGCAAAAACTGGCGATCGACAGGGCCACGCCGATACCGATGCCCATTTTCAAAGGTTTATAGGAAAAAGATGTAATGCCGTCGATGGCGAGTTTCATCATTTTGCGCAGCGGGTACTTGGTTTTACCAGCGTAGCGGGGCGCCCGCTCATAGTCGACAAAAGTCTGACGGTAACCGAGCCAGCTGATCAGGCCGCGGACATAACGGTTATGCTCCGGCATCGTCGCCAGAGCGGCGCAGACGCGGGCGTCGATCAGGCGAAAATCGCCGACATCCACCGGGATGTCAACATCCGTGATGCGGCGAAGCAAGCGATAATATAAACGTGCAGATATCTTTTTACGCGCCGATTCTCCCTGGCGGGCAATGCGGTGCCCGTAGACGACTTCATACCCTTGCCGCCAGCGTTCAATCATCAGCGGTATCAATTCCGGCGGATCCTGCAGGTCGGCGTCGATTATAACCACCGCATCACCAGATGCATGGTCCATCCCGGCCGTGATGGCGGCCTGATGGCCGAAATTGCGGGAGAAGCTGATCAGTTTGACACGGGTATCCGCCTCGCAAAGCCCGCGGGCCAGCTGAGCGGTCCGATCCCGGCTGCCATCATTGACATAGATAATTTCCCAGGATTCACCCAGACTGTCCATGACGGCAAACAGCCGTTCGTGACACGCTTCTATGACAGCTTCTTCGTTAAAAAGCGGAACGATGATTGAAAAACGGATACCTTCCATAGTGCCTCCGATCCAGCAGACGGCAACATTATAGCAGAATTACCAATTATATGCAGTATATATGGGTACACGGAAACCATCCTGTTGCGGTATAATAGAATCAGGACACGATATCCTGAACCTTGAAAGCAAAAAGAAAATGATTCAGAAGGGAGCGGTCATCATGAAGATCAACATTAACGGCAAAGGTATGAAGGTAGGCGACCAGTTGCAGCAGCGCATCGAGGAGAAGCTGGGTAAATTCAATCGGTTTTTCGGTGACGAAGCGCAGGCGACGGTCAAGGTAAGGCCGGAAAAAGATCAGAAATGTATCGAAGTCACGCTCAAGATACACAAGCATTATTATCGTGCTGAGTGCATTGCAGATGATGTTTTCACAGCCCTGGACCAGACGGTGGACGTACTGGAAGGCCAGATCCGCAAGCACAAGACCAAAATTGAGAAAAAAATCCACGATTATGCTTACATGAAAGAGTATCTGAAAGCCCAGGTCAGCCTGCCTGAAGATGTTACAGATGAGCCCCGGATTATCAAACGCAAGACTTTTGACATCGAGCCGATGGACGCTGACGAGGCTGTCTTGCAGATGGAAATGCTCGGACACAGCTTTCTGCTCTACCTGGATATGGAGACTGATAAAGTCTGTGCTGTCTATAAACGTCGCGATGGTAATTATGGCCTGATCGAACCGAATTATTGATCCGTCCCGCGCCCGCTTCCTGACGCAACGGATGGAAGACAAGGGCAGGCAGGTTGACAGATCGAAATTTAGATTTAAATAAGACACCAAACGGACTTCCCCGGGTTCTAAGATGAACCCGGGGATTTTTTCTGGGGCACTGCCCGGAGATCGCTGAAATGAAGATCATATGTTCTGGCAGTGTACGCTGCAACGGTATCCATGCTATACTATTGCCTGAATGATGAGCCATGACAACGGGAGGTTTTGCATATGGATGAACTGGACAGGATACTGGCAGAATGTGGCAAAGATACAAAGGGCGCTGGTGACACAATCCACACGACTGATCAAATACCGATCGCACAGCAGCTCCTGAGCGGACTCAATCCGCAGCAGGCAGAAGCTGTCCGGCATGACAAAGGCCCGCTCCTGATTCTGGCCGGCGCCGGGTCTGGCAAAACGCGCGTGATTACACACCGGGTTGCCTGGCTGGTCAGCGTCCTCGGCGTCAGGCCGTCGGCTATCCTGGCCATCACCTTCACCAACAAGGCAGCGGCCGAAATGAAAAGCCGTATCGAAGAGCTGATCGGTTCCGTCAGCCGGTACATGTGGATCGGTACGTTCCATGCCATGTTGATGCGCATCCTGCGCCGCTATGCCGACCGGATCGGCTACGACCGCAGTTTCGTCATTCTCGACACGGATGACCAGCAGAAAGTCATCAAGAGCTGTCTGTCTGACCTGGATCTGGACGAAAAGACCTTTGCCGTCCGGGCTGTTCACAGCCAGATCAGCGCGGCCAAGAATGCCCTGGTCGACGTCAGCCAGTTTACACGCCAGGCCGGCAGTGATTATTTTCGCAGCCATGTGGCGCAGGTTTACCGCTGCTACCAGAACAAGCTGAAGAAGAACAACAGCATGGATTTTGACGATATCCTGTTCGAAACGGTCAATCTGCTGCAGACGCATCCGGATATCCTCGCCGAATACCAGGACCGTTTCCAGTACATCCTGGTCGACGAGTACCAGGACACCAATCACGCCCAGTACCGGCTGGTGCATCTCCTATCAGCCAATCATCGCAATTTGTGCGTTGTCGGTGATGATGACCAGTCGATCTACAGTTTCCGCGGCGCCAACATCCAGAATATTCTTGACTTTGAGAAGGATTTCAAAAAATGCCATGTCATCAAACTGGAACAGAATTATCGATCGACCGGCAATGTGCTCAAGGCAGCCAATGCCGTCCTCGCTTTGTGTCCACAAGACCTTTTTCTTGCGACCCTGGTTGTGGCCG
>JAWSUP010000464.1:0-3249 GCA_033549405.1 Bacillota bacterium
GCACAACGTCAGATAAGCCACAGGACAGCAGCAGCTTGACGATCGAGGTCGCTGCGGCGCCGGCGCCGTTGATGACGATGCTGACATCTTCGAGTTTTTTGTCAACAATGCGCAGGGCGTTGATCAGTCCGGCGAGGGTAACCACCGCTGTGCCGTGCTGGTCATCGTGAAAAATCGGGATGTCACAGCAAGCCTTGAGTTTTTCCTCAATCTCAAAGCAGCGCGGCGCTGAAATATCTTCCAGATTGATACCGCCGAAGCTGCCGGCCAGGAGACGCACCGTATTGACGATATCATCGACATTCTTAGAGCGGATGCAAAGCGGAAAGGCATCGACATCCCCGAAAGACTTGAACAGGACACATTTGCCTTCCATGACCGGCATGCCCGCTTCAGGACCTATGTCGCCCAAGCCCAGGACCGCTGTCCCATCCGTCACGACCGCAACCATGTTCCAGCGCCGCGTGTAGACATAGGACAGGTCGACATCTTTGGATATTTCCAGACAGGGCTCTGCAACACCGGGGGTGTAGGCAATCGACAGGTCCTGACGATTGGATACAGGTGCTCGCGAAATCACTTCAATCTTTCCTTGCCACTCACGGTGTTTCTGCAGTGCGATCTGCTTGACATCTGCCATATGGTTATCCTCCTCAACATTCAGCTGTTTTCCAGCCTGTAATTTTAATTACGCTGCCTTCTGAGATGGTATCACAAAAGGTGCTTTTTTTACAAGATGAAGATAGAGTATCCCCATCAGGCGCGCTTGCACAAATGCCTGTAAAACGATGAAAAACGTGTTCAGGGCATAAAACGGCAAGGCAGACGAAACCAGGTTCTGGATAAGATTCTGGGGCAACTGCAGAACAAAGGACACTAAGAGCACTTTGAAAAAAATGAACAGCTTCTTGCGTCGCGTCGACTCGAAGCTGGCCTGCATCGCCGGCAAAAGCGCCTGACGATCCAGCGTCAGGTTCAGTGGCATAAAATACATCATGAAAAAGAAGATGATCAATGGTATAAAAGCCAGCATGACTGTCATCATGGCAGGAACGGCCAGAAGCAGGACCAGCACAAACAGGCGCGGCAGTGTCCGCAGGCAGCGTCGGACTGCTTCAGCCGGTGTCATGCCGTCCTTCTCTCCGACATAGAGGGTTGCGTACATCAGTGAAAAAAACATCGTAATGACGGAAGTCAGCGTCATCAGTCCCAAGATCAGCCAATTGCCCCGGGTCAGCAGTTCCCAGGCAGGCTGCACGGAAAAATCACCGCCAAGCATGGCGTCAAACGCCAGGATCAGCGCTGAAAAATCCTTGTCGCCGACTGGCAGGACCAGCGGCAGCAGGTTGATGATGTACAACGCGACAAACCAGAGCTGTATCGTCCGTTCATGCCGCAGCTTGTGAATCTTCAGTGATTCCAGGAATATGATGAAACTCACAGATCAGACCTGCTTATTGGGTTCCACCGCACCGATGGTCAGATCAGCACAGATTCTGCCGTTGACGATGTGTTCGGCAACAACACGCTTGGCCTTTACAGGATCCATTTTGACATAGGTCACTTTGTCACCGTTTTCTTCGATGACTTCAATGATCGGTTCCAGACGGCAAACGCCGATACAGCCGGTCATTGTGACGGCAGCATCGTGGATACCGCGTACACGCAGCTCTTCAACGAGCGTGTTCATGACCGGCCTGGCGCCCGCGGCAATGCCGCAGGTTGCCATGCCGACAACTATTTTACGTCCGCCTGTATGTCGTGTGGAGATATTCTCACGGGCTTTCTGGCGAATGGCTTCGAGTTCAGTGAGTGATTTCATGCAGGGCACCTCCAAATAGGGTCATTTGTTGTCTAAGATAACCGGTGATCCAATCCAGTACCAAAGGGTCGTTCACCGGGACATCCTCGAGTTGTTTCCTGATCTCAGCCAGATCGAAGACGGCGTCTCCTTCTGGGCTCCGGCAAGTCAGGTTGTAATCAATGGCCGGATCCGCCAGGATCAATAGTGTCATGGTTTCGCTGACATTACCGAGCGGCAGGCGGTCGATGCTGCTTAAGCCGAAAACAGCTTCCACCAGCGTTCCCTCACCAGGCGCAGACTGCAGCGACAGTCTGCCACCGGTCAATGCGCACTGCTCGTTGAGCAGCGCCAGACCTAAACCTACTGCGCGGGTCGTCCGGGTTGTGGCATAGGGATCTCTGGCCTGCCTGAGCATCTCAGCCGACATCCCGCAACCATCATCGCGGACTGCGATCGTCAGCCGATCTTCCTGGGGATCAACTGCAATCAGAATGTCGATTCGCCGGGCGCCGGCGCTGAGCGAATTCTGAATGATGTCCATCAGGTGTAAAGCCAATTCCCGCATCTTCCCGCCACTTTCAATTTGCTCCAGCCATTATATCATTGACTTTTCATGGCCGCAATGCCGAAAATATTGCTAGCGGATCTGTGACGTTAAGCGCATGGATTTTCTCAGAAATGGACCCGAGTCTGTGCGCATCTGAATTATAGAGCGGCATGAAGTGCCTTAGCTGCGGCATGCGCGCAACTAAGAATCGGGTCGACTCAGGATCTGCGTATTCAAGCCAGCGCGTCGGATAATCAGCTGGTATTGTCCCCAGCGTCTGCAACATGCTGTAAGCATCCCGGTCAACATGTGCCGGGATCAGAACGCCGCCCTGATCGGCAACCAGTAGTGCCAGCGACAGGCAGTCAAGTGTACATGGCTGCAATAATAAGCATGATTCCCGGCCGATGACATGGTCGTTTTCGTCAAACAGCAGCTGTTCGCCGAAGATTTCCGGGCGGTTGGGACGATCCGGCAGGTGATCACGAACCTGCTTCTCTATCCAGCTGGCTGCTGTAAGGTCTGGCATCAAGCATAACAGGTGGATTTCTTCTGCTGATTCGATTTCAAGTCCGGGCAGGACGGTCGGACCATCCATCCGGGCAGAAACAGCCATGACGGCTGCACAATTGCCACAACTTTGGTGATCGGTGACCGCAATCACATCCAGACCTTTCAGCTTAGCCATGGCTGCGATGTTGTGCGGGGTCATGGTCTTGTCGGCACAAGGTGACAAGCCGGAATGGATATGCAGGTCATAGTACAGCTTCATGGCTGTTCGTCAGTCTGCAATAACCGGCAGATGGCTCCGGCAGCAGCGAACGTCGGTAAATCTGTCTGGAGAATTACAACGCCGCGGTCTCTTGCCCGCTGCAAAACTGACTCTTCCATACCGACA
>JAWSUP010000465.1:0-3215 GCA_033549405.1 Bacillota bacterium
TTTGCTCAAGCAGATCAAAGACGCGTTTCCAGGCTGGGTTTAAAAAGATGCGGTAATCGGCTCCGGATACAACCATAGGCGCCATATGCAGTTTGAGCCCCTGGCAGCCTTTATCGATCGCTTCCTTCACGAAGGAATCATCTGGCATGTCGTGACGCAGATAGATCAGCCAGGCAAGATTTTTGCGGGTCAGTGTCAACTCGACATGCGGGTTCAAGAGCCGCACATCGCTGGGATGGATAAGTGCGTTCGCTTTGCTGCTGACACTGACCGGCGGAAGCAGGACCAACTTCTGGATGCCAAGTGGCGCTACCAGTGCCAGGTAGCGTTCGGCAGCCTCTAGAATCGGCTTACCTGTCACTGAAGCGGCGTAATGGACGTGGCAATCGGCAAAGTACTCGGGAACAGGATGAAAATGGGCGCCAAATCCGCGCGCAAAGCCATTGTCAACCGTATTGTGGACAGCACATTCGGGCGCATGTGGGTATTGTTGTTCATCTGTCAGGATCATATCACGGTATCTCATAACAGCATCGCCTCCAGTCGAGAAAAGAGAGTGGCCGTTTATCTGGCTGTATCCATCATAACATGACTGCCGGCAGGGGATGAGCATACAGTTCTTGATGCGGTCATGACCACTACAAATATGATCAGCTGTGCTGCTGACAAGAATTGTTGCACCGCCAAGAATCGGCGCTTTACAGGCAATAAGCCATGCTCTTACAATTTTTGTATACCACTGTAAGAAAATGGAGGAACAGTTTTGTGGCCGGTAACCCCCTGTTTTGCACAGCACCTTCACCGGAAAGTGTCGGGATTTCATCGCGGGATATATTACGTTTCATCAGCCAGATCGAAACGCACCAAGTGGCCATGCATGGCTTTCTTTTCATCCGTCATCAACAGTTGGCTGCTGAGGCTTATTGGCCGAGTTTTCATAAGGATCAGCTCCATCGCATTTATTCTGCGAGCAAGAGTGTCGTCGGTCTAGCTGTCGGCTGCATGGTCGACGAAGGAGAAATCAGTTTAAGCGATCCGGTTGTCCGCTTTTTCCCGGATAAGATACCAAACAACGTCCATCCATACCTCGCCCGTACGACGATCCGGGATCTATTAGTCATGGCCACGCCGCACACAACCAATTCATATACGATCCATGACAAAGATTGGACCAGAACGTTTTTCGAGATGGCGCCGTCACATCCACCTGGTACGATTTTCTCCTATGATACTGCTGCAACAGTTGTTCTTGGCGCTATCATCGAACGGCTGAGCGGACTCTCTTTGCTTGATTATCTGCGGCCGCGTTTGCTCGATCCCATCAGCTTCTCACCCAATGCGTGGTGCATCCGGACACCGGGGGGGATATCCTGGGGCGGGTCTGGCATCCTGTGCACGCTGCGCGACCTGTCCCGGCTGGCCTTGCTCTGCATGAATAAAGGCGCATGGGGTGGCCGCCAGCTGATTTCGCGCCAGTACATGGAAAGTGCCACGTCACGGCAGATCGATACCAGTCACTGCCCGGCCGGAAGGAATGGCTATGGCTATCAGATCTGGACAGAGAATGATAATGGCTTTTCATTCCGCGGTAAGGGCAGTCAGCTCGTCCTGTGCTGGCCTGAGCGGGATTTCATTTTTTCCTGCTTTGCCGATACACAATCCGAAGGTCATCCCTCCGGTACCAATTCAATCGTTGACGCCATGCAACGTACAGTGTATGAATCCCTATCAGATGGTGCGCTGTCCGAGGACCCTGATGGACTGGCTATGCTGCAAGATAAGATTTCATCATTGTGTTGGCGTCCGCTGCCTGGTCGGATGACAAATGATGCTACATCACGCATAAATAAAGTTTTATATCGGATGAACAGCAACCCGATGGGCTTTTCCGAAATGTGTTTTGAGTTCCAGCATGACGAAGTGACCTGGTTGTACACGAACGGGCAGGGGAGCAATCGGCTCAAGCTGGGTATCGGCCGGTACACTCCCGGCAGATTCCCTCAGAAAGGTTATTTTGGAGCGCAGATCGGCGTCAAGACCGACCAGACCTATGCCTGCCTGGCGGCTGCTATGTGGGCGGAGCAGGATAAGTTGAACTGCCGCATCTACATCACTGATTGTTATCTGGGAACGCTGAACATGACCTTTTTCTTTCGCGGAGATGAGATAACGGTCTGGATGAACAAGCACGCTGAATGGTTTCTGGATGAATACCAGGGTTTTGCTGTCGGACGCTCGGCAGATTGAGAGGCAGATTGAAGAAGGGGGGCAGTCGGAACGATGTTGAACGGTGTCATCGTCGGATGTTATGAGCATGTCAACCTGATTGCCAGTATATTCGAGGCCAATCAGGTCGCGGTCCTGGGTTTTGCCCCGGGTGGACCGGACGAGGACATAACGTGTGTACCCACACTCGAGAAACGGTTTGATCACATGCGGCTGTTTGACGATTACCGGGAGATGCTGCAGGAAATAAAACCTGATCTTGCAGGCCTGTCACCCAGGATCGACAGAATTGCAGACATTGCCAGCCAGGCTCTCGCTGCGTCTGTGCACTGCCTGTGCGAAAAGCCGCTCGCTGTCACTTGGGATCAATTGAAGAGGTTGGATGAGGCTTGCGCAACGAGCCGGGCGAAGCTGACCTGCCTGCTGTCCATGCGTTATGACCCGGCGTTTTACACGCTGCACAAACAGGTTCAGGCAGGGGCGATCGGCGACCCTGTGCTGGTGTCCATGCAGAAATCCTACCAGTTGGGAACCCGGGCCGCTTATTTTCAAAAGCGCAGTCTATATGGCGGCATCTTGCCCTTTATTGGCTCTCATACGCTCGATTTGACGCATTTTATAACGGGCAAGCATTTTCAGACCTTCAGTTGCTGGCAGACGATGTGCCATAACGGCGGCAACCGGGAAATGGAAAGCGCTGCCTGCTGCCAGTTCACCTTCAGAGAGGGTGGTGGCGGTGTCAATTATCTGGACTATTTCAGGCCTGGAACGACTGCTGACTGGGCTGACAACCGGATGCGCGTTGTCGGATCCTGCGGCATCATTGAGACAGATGGCGCCAATGTGATCTTGATATCTGATCGGCACGATACAAGGTTATTGCCCCTGGATAGCGCTGGCCCGGCTTTTGCTGATTATATCTTTGACATCAGACAGCATACTGATGATTGTATCCTTAAGACTTCCGATTGCCTGTATGTGGCAAAAAT
>JAWSUP010000466.1:0-1406 GCA_033549405.1 Bacillota bacterium
GACCGACCCGGAGCTGCTGATTGACGACAGTGATCCTGCAATCCGCTACAGCGGCAACTGGCATATCCAGCATGACCCCAATCACCACGAAGGCGCCGAAACCGTCAGCTTCACGGCAGGAGACTACGCGGAGTACACTTTCGAGGGAACCGGCATCGCCTGGATCGGATCTGCAGATGTCACAAACGGGCTGGCGCGGGTCTGGATCGATGGTGTGCCACAGGACGACCTGGTCAGCCAGCGCGTCGCAGGTCCCGAGTTTGCCGGATCATCGATCGGCTTCGACAAGAAATACCAGTTGATCCACTATGCGGTCACAGACCTGGCCTCAGGCAACCATACATTGCGCATCGAAGTGACCGGAGAGAAGACGCCCGACGCCTCGGACTGCCTGATCGGCATCGACTGCCTGCGGATCATCAGGCCGAAGCCGGATCAGGTCAGGCTGATGGTGATCCAGGACTATAACTACCCGCACCAGGCCTGGGGCAACTACATCCGGCCTGCTGTCCTCATCGGAACCGGCAGCCGTGCGACAGCATGGCTCAGTATTCAATAAGCAGGATTTAACAAATGATGACAAGGAGTACCTATACCATGCAATCGATCGCCAAATGGGAAATTTTTGAACAGCAACTCACCTCAGAACAGGCCTTTGTCAACCCGTTCCTTGATGTCGACCTGCAGGCAGTCCTGACCTGCGGCAGACAGCAGCACTGTGTCGACGGATTCTACGACGGACTTCAGGACGGCCGCCATATCTGGCGTTTTCGCTTTGCCCCGATGCAGGAAGGGAACTGGCAGTACGAAACGCGATCCAATGTGGCAGAATTCGACGGCCGGACCGGTTCTTTTCAGTGTGGCGAACCCTTATCGGCTGGAGGGCTCACGACAAATCCTCATTTTGCCAACTGGTTTTTCCGGGAAGACGGCAGCCCGCAATGGATCGTCAACGATGGCTGGTATCCGCATCCGGCCAACGGCGGTGATTTTGATTATGAGGAAGTCAATTTCCCGCAGCCCTCTGAACAGGACATGATCGACTATATCCGCATCCTGTCCGGTTATGGCGTAAACATGGTCATCGACATCGCCCAGCTCTACGCCCGCCAGTCGCATATCACCGACCCGACGTTCCGCTGGCCCTGGGCAGTTGTCGACGCCAAAAACAACAAGATCGACAAAGATCGTTTCAACCTGCCGTACTACCAGCGGATGGACCGTGTTATGCAGGCGGCGAAACAGTATGGCCTGTTCTTCGCCATGGAGCTGCTGTACGACAACTCAGTCGTCCGGCCACGCGAGTGGTCGCACCACCCCCTGAACGTCCAGAACCGCGGCTGGCTGGAGGGCAATGAGCATGGCACCGGCTGGGACAGGATGTTTGATCTGGACAATCCGGTCCA
>JAWSUP010000466.1:1416-3214 GCA_033549405.1 Bacillota bacterium
TGTGCGTTACACAGCCCGCTATCTCAAATACACAGTTGCCCGTTTTGCTGCCTACTGGAATGTCTTCTGGTCGATCGGATCGGAAAATGGCAACCTGATCCGACTGCCGCAGCAGATTCTGCCCCATGCCCTGTTCTCACCGGAAATAACGGCCGCCTGGTACAATTACTGGGGCGATTTCATTGCCAGGAAAGATCCCTGCGGCCGCCTGCGCAGCTTCGGCGATGCCGGCAAACAGCCGCTGATGGTCACGACAGCCCACAACAACGTGATCATCACCCAGGATCCGCGCAATTACCGGAAAAGAGATCCGGACGCCTATTATCAGGCGATGAACGATTTCGGCGAGTTTTACTGGCACTACGGACGACCCGTCGTCATCGGCGAGATGACGGCCGGAACCGGTGGCCACTATGACATGGAACGGCGCCTTTACTGGATCGGCCTGACCGCCGGCTACATGATGGGGCGGGCTGACCGACATTTCGCGCCGATCGTCGCAGGCAGACTGCTGGAAAGCAAAAAGTACCAGGTCGATGGCGAGCCGCCCATCTATTCGGACCTTGCCAACATGACGCGTTTTGTTAAAGAACAAGGCGTGCCGTTCTGGCGCATGCGCCCGTCCGACCACCTGATCGATACGGAAGAGACGATGGTCTACTGCCTGGCTGCCGACGGCGAAGCCTGGCTAATCTATTTCGTTCACGGCGGTCAGGCGGCGCTCGATCTGCCCGGCGCCGCATATGTCTGGTTCAACCCGGCGAACGGCCGGGTCGTCGAGACCGGTTCTTGTGCAGCCGGCCGGGCCAGATTTATGGCGCCGGACGAAGGAGACTGGGTGCTGTACCTGAAGGCAGCTGATTAGTGGTATCCTGACCTGTCCGTTGACCGGCTCCATTTGTGTCAGACCTCTTTATCTATTCAAGGTTTTTTTGGACCTTTTTGCCCAAGTCAGTTAAGCGATACTTTTGCTTGCTGCTATTGGGTTTGTCTGGTATTGTCATTTCAATCAGCACTGATGATAAAGCAGGCTTGATATATGATTTTCTAAAATGCTCAGCATCTTTTAGGTCAAGCTTATCTTGTAATTCCTGTCTGGACATGTCTCCCGAAACAATTTTAATTAAACGCTCAACTTCCGGGGCGACTTCCGGGGTGACTTCCAGGGTGACTTCCGGGGTGACTTCCGGGGCATAAAAGGTTAACGTGACTCCAGAAAGATCAGAATACCATTTAGGTCCAGGAAGGTTTCTATCCTGGCATGCTTTTCGAATCATCACGCTTCCTCTGCCAATTTTTTCCATAAATCCTCGCAAGTATAGAACATGGGCAATGTCAGGATTACGCAAAATTGAAATTTGTCCTGTTCCAAGCGTTTCTGGTGTTATTCCGTTCGGCAGGCTGCCAGAATTACAGATTTCAAGTCGGTTTGGATATATGAGTACGCTGATTCCTCCGGAAAAATCGCTGTAATCCCGATGAACAAAAGCATTAACCAATCCTTCACGTATTGCAGCGGGAGGATACAGGGGTTCATCTGATCTTTCCAGGCTATAATCTGAAAACTTCGCTTGAACAGGTATATTGCGCATAATAAACCTAAATACATCTTCAAGAACAGTAACCAGAGGCCCCTCATATGATTTCATGTCACTAAAAGCGCTGTCTGTCTTGTCCGATACAAAGCACACTGCTTTTGTGCGTATTTGAGGGTATCTAGAAGCTGGATTTTCTGCAAACAGGACATCGCCGGCATTTGTTAACCTGCCATACCTCGCAACCGACAAATCTTCAAGGA
>JAWSUP010000467.1:0-3204 GCA_033549405.1 Bacillota bacterium
CCTGTTTCCGCCGCTGCCTGATTTCAGGGCTTTTCAGGCGAGTGCTTCAGCACTGGGTCTTGGCCGCAAGATTCTTCTTGGCAGATAAGCGCCCAGAAAGAACATGCCGACGCCGATGAACAAGTCGCCGACACTGATCATATAGATCCAGAGCGGAATGCGGTCTGCCAGAAACAGAAGCGGTTCACTGCCCACTGCCAGAAAATAGTGCGGAGCCTGGCTTATTTTAGCAACGGCATCTTCACTGAAATGATAGATCGTCTCGACGATCGGCATCTTGCCACCATTGGCGATTATCACCAGACCATTCATGGTTGATCCGGCCAGTACAGCCAAAAGGCCGGGCTTGCGCCAATTACGGAACAGAAAGATTGTGATCAGGCCATATTGAATGATTGCAAAGATAACTGGCATGACAGAATAGATGCGCATACCGGCAAGTGCGCCATGAAACCAGGCGGATGACAGCAGCCATTCACAGGTCAGCGACATAAACAGAAGCGGCCAGAAGCGAAAATGCTTGCGACCAATGCTGCGCATCCGCCCGTCGTGCGTCAGGCCATACAGGATGCCTAAGAGACAGAACGCCAGAATCATGATTGGTTTGCTCCTTTACAAGGCTGGCGCCTTATTGTCATATCGGGTTACTCATTTCATATACATCTGCAATTCATCCTTTTCTTTCAGCCGATCCAATCCCCTGATCAGCGCGCGGACCACATCTGGGGCAAATTGTGTTCCAGAATTGCGTTCCAGTTCATCAATTGCCTCTTCAAGTGACATGGCTGCGCGGTAGGCACGGTCTGATGTCATGGCGTCAAAAGAATCGGCGACACAGAGAATCTGCGCTTCCAACATCTTGCTTTCTTCTGTGGCGTCATCTGGATACCCTTTGCCGTCATAATGCACGTGATGTGCCCGGATGATCTTGACTTCCCGCTTGAGAAACTGGATACCTTCGAGCATCTGGGCGCCGATGACCGGGTGCTTTTCTATCTCAACGAATTCTGCGGCTGTCAGCCGGTCGCCCTTGTTCAGTATCGATTCGCTGATACCTATTTTTCCGATGTCGTGCAGCAGGGATGCATACTTGAGCACTTTCGTCCGGTCTGATGACAAGTGCATCTCACCGGCGATGATCTCACAGTATTTTTCCACGCGGCGCGCATGGCCGATGGTATACTTATCCTTTGCCTCCAGCGCAGCCGAAAAGGCTTTGATTGTATCGATATACCCTTTTTGTATGGATGTAAACCCGACATAGGCATAGCGGAAAAGCATAAACGGGGCGAAGAAGAGCAGAACCGCCAGAAAGCCGAAGGAATGATAGACAGCAGTCAGGAAAACGCCCAGCGTACCAATGAGAATCATGCTCAGAACTGACCAGCGGAAGATATGCAACCATTCCGCGACCAGTCCGGGGCGCGGTCCGTTTAGAAAATAGAAATAGAATATGATCATCAGAGTATTGACCAGAACATAGAGGATCAGACCAAGAAAAATAGCCGGTAAATCCTGTGCGATCTGAAGAAAGCTCGCCTCGATCCCCTGCGGATTTGCCTTGATCATGAAACTGCCGCCTAAGCGTTCATAGACATAGCCACATGCCAGGATCGACAGAATATAGTTGGATGCGTTCATCAGGCTTTTTTGCAGCGGTGTATTGAATACATGTTCTTTTCGGCCGCGGCCAAAATCCATAATCGAAAAGAACGCCGTGCAGAAAGAGACCCATGCTGCAGCGGCCAGACCAAATAAAAGCAAGGCGCTGATATCGATGGCGAAGGCGATCGATATGGCCTTGTCTTCATCAATTGCAAGACTTTGCGATTCTGCAATCACACCAAGGACAGCAAAGAAAATGACGCCGATCATGACAGATCCAAGCAGCTCAGCATCCCGCACGGTCAAAAATAACAGCAATCCCATACCAGTCAGAATGCATAGATAATTGTAAATCGCTGCTGATTTTCTCATTGCTCTCGTGGCACCTGCCTGTTTGCCGTTTTACTGTGAATTTTCATGAAAAGACAGACCGGCTTTCCTTAACGCCTGTCAAACAACAAGCGTGATGAATGATATATCAGATAATTCTCCAATGAGCACCGGTCGCGAGGACCATGGCAAGCAGAGAAGCAAGAATCCCCAGTACTTTTCTGAATTTCATTATGAACAACCTCCCATAATGGTCTCTACCTCTTCGCTATTCAGGTAGGTTGTTCCGCTTCGCTTGGCCGGTCTGTCATCTCATACAAAATTAGTGTGACGGCATTTGTCCCTTGGATGTGTCCGTCCTGGTCAGGTTGCCTTTCTGGGTCTGCCCATCGGTCGATT
Source organism: Bacillota bacterium (assembly GCA_033549405.1). GTDB lineage: Bacteria > Bacillota > Clostridia > Saccharofermentanales > UBA5734 > JAAYBY01. The sequence goes on from JAWSUP010000467.1 coordinate 2,335, forward strand.
AAGGGCTGAGAGCACAGCCATGACTGCAGACTGGACTTCTGTATCCGGACTGTTGATGGGCGCTATCCCATACAGCACAGACTCGCTGAGAGGCTCCGAATAGGATAATCCGATGATGAAACACTCTGATCCAGCTATAGTCTGGCGCTGCAACTCGAGCATACTGACTGTATAGGACGGTCCCAGATACTCCTTAAGAGCTGCCAGACAGGCATTGATGGCTGATTGAATCCTGTTGCGTCCCGATAGCGGGCTGCGGCAGCTGCCTTCATACTGCTGATCACCTTTGCCGAGGGTGACGGTTGTTTCGACATTCTGGCTGTCCAGGCTGATGGTGATGCGGCGGATCAGCAATCTCGGCTCATAATGAACGACGGGTGAGGGCATGACCATATTGCTGTTTACCTGCGCTACGCTGATCAGCTTATAATCGATGTCCAGTCCATAAGCAGCCATAATGGCTGACTGGACATCTCTGACCAGTTGCTTGGGAGACTTGGTCAGGTCGCTTAGTATATGAATTTCCACGATTTCATCCTGGTCGTTCAGGACTGTTCTGGCTGCAAGTACGCCGTTCAACCTGCCTATCAGCTTGTCTAGTTCGGTTTTCAGCTCGATCATTTCGCTCATCAAGATCCGTCCCCTTTCGTCTCAGAAGTCCCTTGTAACACCATATCAGGCACATGCCTAAAAATAATTGTAGCATATCAGCAGACCAAGTAGTAAATGTATTGTTTCATTTTGTTGGCAATTCCCCTTCTATTTGTATGACTAAGGGGCAATAAGGGACAGTTATGACTTTGGGGGTTATTAATAAATGTGGCTATCGGGTTTAGACAGTAAAGGGTTGCAAAGCACACGAATGTTTGG
>JAWSUP010000468.1:0-3199 GCA_033549405.1 Bacillota bacterium
GCAGAAATCAGCCAGCTGCAGAAGAAACTGCTGACAGTCGGCAAACAGGGGTTCCGCCATCATGTCGGCGTGACCTTTGGCCATGTGGCGACAGCCTACCGTGAAGCCGTGAAAACCTACCTGCACTATGACCTGATTAAACTGACCTGACAAACAGAACTGGATCCGGAAAAACTATCTGACGCACCAGAATAAAAGAGAGAGGGAATAATATGCCACTCATCACCAAACGCCAGGAAGTTTTGGCTGTCTATGCAGAAGCCGGCCGCAATCAGTGGGTGCTCCCGTGTTTTTGCACGGAGAACCTGACAACAACAGAAGCGATCCTGTCAGCTACCAAATGCCATGGCGAAGCAATTGGCATTGCGAACTTGCCGGTCATCATTGCCATGACGGTACAGTACAGTCATAGGACCCAGGCTGCCCACTACACCCATACCCGGCATTGGGCTACCGGTCTCAGGCTGTTTCTGGCAGATCTTGCCGTTCTGACAGCACCCGGATCAGCCTTTGCCGACCTGCGTGTCATGGTTCACCTGGATCATGTGCAGTTCGACGACGACAGGGAGCTGCTTGGCTGGGACTTGTCGCCTTTCTCGTCCATCATGTTCGACGCATCAAAAGTGCCGTTCGACGAAAACATAGCCCGAACGAAAGCTTTCGTCAGGGAACAAGGCAACAACATCGTGATCGAAGGCGCCTGTGACGAAATTGTCGATGCAACCGGAACACTCAGAAGTGAGTTGACAACGCCAGATCATGCCGCCCGCTACAAGGAAGAAACCGGGGTGGATCTGATCGTCGCCAATCTGGGTACAGAGCACCGGGCACTTGCCAAAGACTTGTGCTACCATGGAGATTCGGCGCGCAAGATAAAAGACAGAGTCGGACCCCATCTCGTGCTGCATGGCGCATCATCTGTGCCTGGCGACCAGATCGCCAGCCTCTATGCTGACGGTGTTTGCAAGGTTAACCTCTGGACCGCCCTGGAACGCGATTCATCACCGCTGTTGCTGGACGATCTGGTGCGACATCCGGCACGAGTGGCAGGCAGCCGGATGGCGAAGTCACTGCAGCAGTCAGGCCTGCTCGGTCCGAAAGCAGCAGTGGATGAACAGGCTTCCATCGATTATTTTACGACTGTGTACCGCCAGGACATCATCTTCAACGCCATGAAAAATAACGTCTCGAGTTATCTGGCAATATGGTACAAAACCTGATAAAGACGAACTGAGGGGTTGAAAAAAATAACGGTGTAATTTCTTAACAACAACTGTGCGGAGGACGAAAACTATGAGTCTATTGGGCATCGATATCGGCACATCAGGCTGCAAAGCCACGATCATAGATCGTGAAGGCGTCATGCAGAGCCAGGCCTATTGCGAGTATTACACCCTGTCACCGGCTGAAGGCCTACAGGAAATCAATCCGGATGTTGTCTTCTCATCAGTATGCAAGGTGGTTTGTGAGGCAGTTGTTGCCTGCGGTTCCGATCCGGTCCAGGGCATTTCAGCATCATCATTTGGTGAAGCTGTCGTCGCGCTGGATCGCCAAGGCCAGGCAATCGGCAACAGCCTGCTCTATATCGATAAAAGAGGTGAAGAGGAGGCTGAATACCTGAAAAAGAGGATCGGCGACGAACGCGTTCTCCAGATTGCCGGAACGAAGATACAGCCGATGTTCAGCCTGTGCAAGATCATGTGGCTGAAAAAGCACCAGCCTGAACAATATAACCGGACCTGGAAATACCTCCTGTATGCTGATTATGTCCTCTTCAGACTGGGCGCCGAACCACACACCGATTATTCACTGGCGACCCGGACCATGGCTTTCGACATCACGAGCAAGACCTGGTCTCAGGAGATACTGGACTGTGCAGCTATCGACCGGACGAAATTTGCCGAACCGGTCCAAGCCGGGACAGCGGTCGGCACAATTGCGGCTGCAGTTGCTGCGGACCTCGGTTTGCCGGCAGATGTGGCATTGGTTGCCGGCGGCCATGACCAGCCATGTGCAGCCCTGGGTGCAGGCGTCATCAGACCGGGTATGGCCATTGACGGCCTGGGGACGGTCGAGTGCCTGGCGCCGGCTTTCAACTCCCCCATCCTGAATGATGCGATGGCCAACCATGCATTTGCCTGTGTGCCGCATGTTGTCAAGGATCTATATGTCACCTATGCTTTTACTTTCACGAGCGGCAGTGTCTTGAAGTGGTATCGGGACACACTAGGCCAGCCATACAAGGATGCAGCTGATAAACGGGGGGTCAACGCCTACACGCTGATGATAGAAGACGCCCTGGCAGATCCGTCCCCGTCTCCGCTATTGCTTTTACCCCATTTCGCCGGCGCCGCAACTCCCTATATGGATAACGGATCCCGTGGCGCTTTGATCGGACTGACCACGCGGACCAGCGCCAGGGATATCCTTAAGGCGATCCTCGAGGGCATCACGTTCGAGATCATGGTCAATCAGGAAAAACTGGCGGATGCGAGTATTGCGATTCATGATCTGCGGGCCGTTGGCGGTTTGGCGCGTTCAGATCAATTTTTACAGTTAAAAGCCAATATGATGGGGACAAAGATAGCCAGTTTGGTGTATGCTGAAGCAGGAACAATCGGTGTGGCCATCCTGGCCGGAACAGCAACTGGTCTGTATACCGGCATTGAGGATGCGGTGCAAAAGCTGGTCAGAGTCAAAAAAGTCTTTGAACCGGATAAGCAGGTCTATGCAGAATACCAGGCTCGCTTTGTCGCATACAAGCGTATCTATCCTGCAGTCAGGCCTATTTTTACAGCCTCAACCCTATCATGAACAGACAAGGAGCAGAACACATGAAAAGAGCAGTCATCTACGGGGCCGGCAACATCGGCCGGGGCTTTATCGGCCAGTTATTTTCACAGTCAGGCTATGAGGTTACCTTCATCGAGGTTATCGCGGCTGTCGTCGCACAGCTCAACTGTGACCATGCCTACCCGGTTAATATCGTTTCTGAAGAGGGTAACGAAGAGATTATCATCCGCCAGGTCGATGCCGTCGAAACGGCGGGTCAGTTCGAGCAGGGCCGCGTCGCCCTCCTCACGCACCGGCGAGATGATCTCCCTGACCTCGGCGATCGGGCCTTCCTCGGCCCAGAAATCCCATCCCAGCGCGTCCCTCAACGCCGCGAGGTCTTCGTATTCTTCTCTTCTTATAACCT
>JAWSUP010000469.1:0-3171 GCA_033549405.1 Bacillota bacterium
GCGATGACGTGGCCGTCAGTATCGAAGGAATCGGCGTTCTGCAAAACCCGGTGCGGGCATCTGTCTGAACGGGCAGTCTCTAAGCGGTTGTATTATCTGCCCCTGAATGAACAGCCCTTGAATGAACAGCCCTTGATGAACGGGCCTGTTTGTTGGCCGTTTTCGTCTGGTACATCAGTTGGTCGACGTAGCGCAGATAATCCTCGGCGGACTGTCTGCCTTTTTCGCCATAGACGGCGGCACCCATGCTGACAGCCAACCGGTAGGGGAGACGATTCTCAGCAGAGAATCTGTCGAACACTTCTGTGATTCTGCGGACTTTCTCTTTTAATATAACCGGATCCGTAATATCCAGCAGGATGTAGAACTCGTCGCCGCCGAAGCGGGCGATCAGGTCATCCTGGCGCAGCGTTTTACGGAACAAGTGGACTGTCTGCATCAGGGCTTCATCTCCGACATCGTGACCGAACTGGTCGTTAATCTGCTTGAATGCATCAAGATCGGCAATGATCACGGAAAAGCCTTCCAGGCCAGCCCGGCTGATCTTGCTGTTGATGATGCGTTCGAAATGACGTCGATTATAGGTGCCTGTTAACGAATCTGTAAACAATCCCCGGTTTTGAATACGCAGGAAAATGATCAGGATCGAGACCGTGATCGATGCCCAGGTTAAGGACAAACCGAAAAACAAGCTTTGCAGGACGGTTCCAATTAATGGCGGAAGGATAAACAACAGTAACGACCGGTGCACTGCCGGCTCTTGCACCGATTTGTATGACAGAATCAGGATAAAGGTGATAAGCAGAAAACCATATGGGATCAGCACATGAAAGAGAAACAGCGGGCCGCGCGTGTAATTATTGGCCCCGTCAATCGAAAAAAACCAGCCGGTCGAGGGGGTCGTAAACGTAAGGGCCCAATTGACGGCGATGACTGCCAGGACAGCATAGAGTACGTGCAGTGTTCGCTTCATGCTGCCGGACAGCTGGTAAAACACATATAATAGCCAGGAAGCAGCAGGAAACGGTGCAAACAGGTAAAGCAGCAGATTTGCCGCCAGATTGGCCGCATGCGCCGAAGAACCGGGTTTGCCTTCCCAGATCCAGCCCAGAATGTCGAATATGGCCAGCATCATGGTCATCACGATCATCATGGCAAACAGGCGCGTGCCAGCCTGGTGGCGGTCCTGAATATTTTTCAGGACTGCCACCAGCATCATGGCCAGGACAATGATCGAAAAAATATTCAGATCGATAATGCGGACCAGATCAATTGTGCTGAGATCCATGTGCAGCTCCTTATTTTTCTGTTCGGGAAACTGTCTGTCAGCGTACCTGAAGTCAATCGTAAACAATTATATCATCAAAGTCCGTTGATGCAAGTTGAACACCTCCGTCTGGCAGACTTAGTCTCCAATTTATTCACTAACCGCACATCAGGCAGCCCCTCAAGCTGGGTTTCTTGACAATTGTCTGTTCCTCAATTAAGATGATAATGCAACCGTGCTCGGGCACGAAAAGTAACTTATCAGATAAGGAGGTGATACAGGCTGGGCGTTTCTATCCGACAGATCGCACAACTGGCTGGTGTCTCACGCGGCACTGTCGACCGGGCACTCAATAACCGGGCCGGCATCGCACCTGATATCCGCGAGAATATCCTCAGGATTGCCCGAGAGCAGGGGTATCGGTCGAACAGGGCCGGACGTGCGCTGGGACTCAACAAATCGCCGCTCAAGATCGGCATCCAGATGCCTGCTGAAGGTAATGATTTCTTTATCGAAGTCGCCAGAGGCATTGACCAGGCATCAGATGAACTGGCTGACTATGGGCTGTCTGTCTCAGTGCAGACGATGAAAGGGTATTGTGCAGAGACGCAGATCAGGCAGGTCCGGGATTTGATCGCAGAAGGAGTCCACGGACTGGCGATCGTGCCGATCGACTGTCCGTCCATCCGCAAGCTGTTCGATGACCTGGCCGGGCGCAATCTTCCGGTCATCGCATTTAATACCGACATAACAGATGGCCGGCGATTATGCTATATCGGTAATGATTATCTGCACAGCGGCAGGATCGCAGCCGGTGTACTCGGACTTGCATCCGGCGGAGCTGCCCTTGATACGTTGATCGTAACCGGTTCGACCCAGGTGTTGGGGCACAACCAGCGTATTGCTGGTTTTCACACAACGATCCGCAGTCATTATCCTTGGATTAAGATCATCGATATCGAGGAGAATCAAGATGATGACGAGACATCCTATCGTCATATCGAGAGTATATTGACGACAGGAAAACAGTTTCAGGCATTGTACCTGACCGCCGGTGGCGTGGCAGGCGCCTGCCGTGCGCTGGAAGCACATAATCTGGGTGGCGCAGTCAAGGTCATCTGTTTTGACCAGGTCAGCAGCGCAACCCGTTACCACCAGTCTGGACTGATCACAGCATCCATCGGGCAGGATCCTTATCAGCAGGGTTACCAGGCTGTAAAGCGCCTTTTCGATTATCTGCTTGATGGTACGCTGCCACCCGATAAGATCATCACCAGAAATGAAATCATGATCCGCGAACATTTTCCCGAACAGTGCCCCTGAGGCACTGACAATCTATGATGCGAAAACAAGAAAAACCGATTCAGGAGGCGAACTATGACTGATTTTTATCCAGGAATTAGCAAGATCCGCTATGAGGGCTGCAAAACAGACAATACACTGGCATTTTGCCATTATGACCCCGATGCCGTAATTGCCGGACGTACGATGCGCGAACACCTGCGCTTCGCTATGTCGTACTGGCACACAATGGTGGCAGAAGGGACCGACATGTTCGGGGTCGGAACTGTCGACAAACAGTACGGAGCCGACAATCCCATGCAGCAGGCACGGAATAAGGCACTGGCAGCTTTTGAACTGATGGACAAGCTCGATCTTGATTTCTATTGCTTCCACGATCGCGACATCGCGCCGGAAGCCGATAATCTGTCTGAGACAAACAGGCGTCTCGATGAAATCGCTGATCTGCTGACAGAACTGCAACAAAGCAGCGGCAAGAAAGTTCTCTGGGGAACAGCCAACCTGTTCTCCCATCCACGCTACCGTCACGGCGCCGGGACAGCCTGTACGGCCGACGTCTTTGCTTTTGCCGCTGCCCAGGTCAAGAAGGCGCTTGAACTGAC
>JAWSUP010000470.1:0-3166 GCA_033549405.1 Bacillota bacterium
GTTGAAGGCAGAGCGTCAGGCTTATCTGATGCGACTAGGCCTGCCGGAGGATTTTGACCAGCCCCGCTATACTTGCAGTGCCTGTCATGATAGCGGTCAGGTTAATGGCCAGCGTTGCAGCTGTTACCAGGCTATCCTCGTTCCTTTGCTCACAGATGAAGCTAACCTGGCCCACTTGCAGCATATGACCTTCAGCAGCTTCGATGCCGGTCTCTTTTCCGACCGGCCCAATCCGGAGCAGTATCAGTCCGACCTGTCACCGCGCCGGCAGATCCAGGGACTGCGCAAGGTCAGCGAACGGTTTGTTGCCACGTTTGACCAACCGGAAACGCGCAGCATGCTGTTTGTCGGCAAACCGGGTACCGGCAAAACGTTTCTCATGGCCTGCATCGCCCGGGCACTTATTACGAATGGCCGGTCGGTGTTGTATTTGTCTGCACCGCAGCTGTTCGATCATATGCAGGAACAAAGAACGCTGCTGGCGAGCTTCAATCCTGACCCGATTCGCCTCGAACACAGCCTGGCAATGCGAGACAGCATCATGGGCTGCAGCCTGTTGCTGATCGACGATCTCGGCACGGAATCGGGCGTAGCATCCCGGTATGCCGACTTGCTGGCTGTGATTGACGGCAGGCAGAGCCCGGATCGGAAGATGATCATATCCAGCAATGCCGATCCAGCTTCGCTGCGTGACCAGTATGATGAGCGCCTTCTGAGCAGGCTGGTCGGGGGATTTGCGGTTTACCGCTTTTTTGGTGAAGATGTCCGACTGGAATTAAACCGGCGCCGGCGCAGTCCCTGATCCTGAGTGTTCAACAGGTTTTGGATCAAGTGCGATCAAGCCCTGGCTGGCCGCTTCATCTAGAGCAGTCAGGAAATTTGACGCCTCATCCGGGCTGCTTGCAGCTTTTAGTTTGAGGCGGTCTGCCAGCCAGGCAGCGTCAGACAGGAACAATGACGGTTTACTGGAGATCATTTTCAGATTGCCCGTTATTTCCCAGGCTGAAAGACTTGCAGGCAGCAGCAGTGAATCACCGGCGAAGAGCGGGTCGGAAATCAAGTGGCCAGCTTCGTTCCGCCAGGAAATACTGCCTTTGCCGCCGATGACAGTCAGTGTGCTGAAGCGGCTGCCGTCGCATGTGAATTCTGTTTTGCCATTAACAGTCAATTCCTCGACCAGAAAATACCGGTTCAGCACCAGGATACGCCGCCTCAAATGGTCTTCCTCAATGATCAGGCCTTGAATCAGAGGGGTCGTGTCATGACGAGAAAAATCGATCACATCAAGCGCTTTCTCGATATGCAGCGGTCTGGTTTTGCCGGCGTCATCGCGGCGGTTATAATCAAAAACACGGTAAGTGGTGTCCGCATTCTGCTGGATCTCGCAAATCACCAGATCCTGGCAGATTGCATGGACCAGTCCGGACGGAATATTCAGGGCATCTCCAGCCTGAACGGGGATTTCCTGCAGGAGGTCAAGGCAGGTTCCGTCAGCCAGCGCTGAAGCAAAGGCTGCCCGGTCAACACCCGGCTTGACCCCGGCGATCAACCTCGCATCCGGTCCGGCTGAAACAACATACCACATTTCGTTTTTGCCGGTTTCGCCGTTTTCATAACGGTCGGCATAATCATCATCCGGGTGGACTTGAACAGACAGGCGATCATGGGCGTCGATGAGTTTGATCAAGAGGGGAAAACGATAAAGATCCTCATCAGACAGACCTGTACCCAGGAGACTGCGCCTCAGTTTGCTGCAGGCATCGGTCAGACTGATGCCTGCCAACGGGCCGTTGGCTATGACGGAAACGCCGTTCGGATGTGCTGATATCTCCCAGCTCTCGGCAACGCGTTTGCCTTCAGGCAGGATCTTGCCCAAATCAGCCAGTGAACGGCCGCCCCAGATGTAATCTTTATAAACAGCATGAAAACGCAACGGATAATACATCATATCCCCCCGGCCAGGCCTGCAGACTGGGTAAGCGGCCAAGCTATCTTATGGTCATTATATCACAGGGGTCACACAGATCGGTCAAAGACACATATTTATTGACATGCCATAAAGTCACAGAAATCTGGTATGATGATACAAAGACAAGAGGGTATGCCCGATAGAAACCCACTCGGGAGAATAAGATGATGATGGTACAAAATGGCATCGACCTGATTCAGATAGAACGAATCAGAAAGGGTATTGAGCGTCTGGGACGCCCTTTTCTTGATAGAATCTGGACGGCGGATGAGCTGGCTGATTGCTTGCCGGCCGATGAAATCCTGACGCAGAGTGCGCTCGCTTCCCTGGCGGTCCGTTTTGCTGCCAAAGAAGCAACAGCGAAAGCACTGGGAACAGGAATAGGTCCGGGCGGGATTTGCTGGAAAGACATATCCGTAAGGCGGACAGCAAGCGGACAGCCACTGATCAGCCTGGCGGGACCGGCGCAACTCAGGTATGAAGCCTTGGGCGGCGTGTCGATCTGCATCAGCCTGGCGCACGAAGGCGGCATTGCCATGGCGCAGTGCGTCTTGCTGCATCAGGTGATCCCATGAGAAAATCGACACCGACATTTCAAAAAGGTTCGTCTGACGGCCGCAAAGGCAATAAGGAACGCTCCTGGAAAAGTCCGCGTCAGGTGGAAAATTACTGGACTTTCTACAAGAAGGATGTATATGTTTCAAGACGTTCGTCAGGCCTTCCAGGCTGGCTGTTGCCTTTATCAGCGCTGGTATTGATTGTTGTGCTCGTTTTCTGGGCTGCGCCTCTGGCTGTTTCCAGGTTGCAGGCGAACCAAAGTCCTGAGGATACAGGCCTTACAGCTCAAGAATGGCTGTATGATGAACGGACACAGGTCGTGGTCAAACCGTTTGCTGATGTCTTTAGCCAGCCCGATCTTAAAGCCGGCCGCATAACCCAGGTATTGTACAATGAACCGGTGACCATCAAATCAGACCCTGTGCCTTCCGGTTATGTGGCAGTCCGGCTCCAGGATGGCATCACCGGCTATATGATGTCAGCTGACCTGACAGAATTACGCGACTCGATCGAACCGGCCGGATTTATATACAAGGCTGTCGTGATCAACAGCAGTAAACGTGTGATGTCCCATGCGCGCAAAGGTACACTGATTGTAGAAGTTATGATGGGAACAGAGCTGTATATCGATTATCGTGG
>JAWSUP010000471.1:0-3165 GCA_033549405.1 Bacillota bacterium
GACAGGACACATCCCGATCTCGATCAGGCAGATGTGCGGCTTGGCTGGGATTATCTCCTGGCTGATAACTGCTACAGGGATTCAAATGGCCACGGTACCGCCGTCAGCGGCATTATCGGCGCCGAGACGAACAATGCCGAGGGGATCGCCGGCGTCTGCTGGAATATTGCCATCATCCCGCTTCTGGTCACTTACCCGGACGGCTCTCTCTTTGGTTCGGATTTGATTTATGCCCTTTACGATGCCGCTGATGTCGGCTGCAAAGTGATCAATATGAGCCTGGGTGGATCGGTCGAATCCGATGCTGTCAATACGGCCATCCAGTATGCCTGGAACGCGGGCTGCCTGTTGATCGCAGCGTCCGGTAACTCCGGGACAAACGCATATCATTATCCGGCTTCTTACGAACATGTCATATCTGTCGGATCGGTCGGCAGCACTCTGGCGTATTCAGCCTTCTCAACCTTCAATGACAAGCTTGATGTCTGCGCGCCTGGCGAAGGCATCCTTATGACCTTTGATGATTACTATTCACCCTACAGCCGTTATGTCACCGGCAGCGGCACATCGTTCTCCGCCCCTCACGTGGCCGGCATCGTCGCCCTTGCGGCCTGTCTTGATCCCGATTTGACGACAGAAAAGCTTGAACTGCTGTTGTCGACCACCAGCCAGGACCTTGGAGCAGCCGGTTATGATCCGTATTACGGCCACGGCCTGATTGATGGCGGCCAGATGCTGGCCTGCTTATCTCCAGTTCCGACAGTCAGCTACCAGAGCCATGTGCAGAATATCGGCTGGCAGGACTGGATGAGCAACGGAGAAACATCCGGAACCAGTGGTCTGGCCTATCGTCTGGAAGCGATGCGCATCATCCTTGAGAACGTGTCCGGCGGCGTCGAGTACAGGACCCATGTCCAGAACATCGGCTGGATGGACTGGGTGGCCGACGGCGCACTGAGCGGTACTGAAGGGCAGTGCCTGCGCCTGGAAGCGATCGACATCCGCTTGACAGGTGCTGCCGTTGATCAGTTTGACATCTACTATCGGGTGCATGCCCAGAATATCGGCTGGATGGATTGGGCCAAGAACGGCCAGTCTGCCGGAACAGCAGGGTTTGCTTATCGCCTGGAAGCTATTCAGATCTTGCTGGTGGCTAAAGGTGGCGCTGCTCCCGGGCTTACTGCAGTTCCTTTTATTGATAAAAACGCCCTGCCACCAATCATCCGTTATCAGAGCCATGTGCAGAATATTGGCTGGCAGGACTGGATGAGTAACGGTGAAACGTCCGGGACCAGTGGTCTGGCCTATCGTCTGGAAGCGATCCGCATCATCCTTGAAAACGTGTCAGGTGGTGTCGAATACAAGACCCATGTCCAGAACATCGGCTGGATGGACTGGGTGGCTGACGGTGCGCTCAGCGGCACCGAAGGCCAGTGTCTGCGCCTCGAAGCGATCGACATCCGCTTGACAGGTGCTGCCGCTGATCAGTACGACATCTACTATCGGGTGCATGCCCAAAATATCGGCTGGATGGATTGGGCTATAAATGGCCAGTCAGCAGGATCTGCCGGATATGCATATCGTCTGGAGGCAATTCAGATTGTACTGGTTGCCAAAGGTAGTGCTGCTCCAGGCCCGACTGCAGTACCATTCGTGCAAAAGGAGCTTTCGTGACATGCAAACCATTTTAGTGACCGGCGGTGCAGGCTTTATCGGCAGCAACTTTGTCAGGCAGATGCTGCTTGAGCATCCGGACTACAGACTGATCAATCTGGATGCGCTGACTTATGCGGGCAATCTGGAAAATCTGACGGATGTAGACGCTTCTACGAATTATTACTTCGTCAAGGCGGATATCAGGGACCGCACAGCTATTGACCAGCTTTTCAAGTCGCTGGAGATTGATGCCGTTGTGAACTTCGCTGCAGAATCGCATGTAGACCGCAGCATCGAAGAACCAGAAGTTTTCTTGACGACAAATATCATCGGCACGCAAGTCCTGCTGGATACTGCCCGGAAATACTGGAACGTGCATCCGCAAGATAAGTATTGCAAAGCATATAAGCCCGGCGTGAAATTCCTTCAGGTCTCAACAGACGAAGTCTATGGCGCATTAGGCGAAACGGGTTTATTTGCAGAGACGACGCCGCTGATGCCCAACAGTCCCTATTCTGCCTCAAAAGCGAGTGCTGACATGATTGTCAGAGCCTACCATGAAACCTTTGGCCTGCCTGTCAATATTACGCGCTGCAGCAATAACTATGGGCCTTACCAGTTCCCGGAGAAGCTTATACCGCTCATGATCAATAATTGCCTGAAGGGAAAAGACCTGCCGGTGTATGGCGACGGCAGACAGGTAAGAGACTGGCTCTATGTCTCGGATCACTGTTCGGCCATCGATATCGTCTTGCACAGAGGCAAAGATGGGGAAGTCTATAATATTGGCGGGAATAATGAGAAAGCCAATATTGAGATTGTTAAGCTGATTATTGACGCTCTGGGCCAGTCAGATGACCTGATCAAATATGTGAAAGACAGGCCAGGTCACGACAGACGTTATGCGATCGATAACACAAAGATCAGGACAGAACTGGGCTGGGAGCCGGCCTTTTCTTTTGAACAGGGGATCAAAAAGACGATTCAGTGGTATCTGGACAATACCGGTTGGATCGAGCATATCAGCTCGGGTGATTACGCCCGTTATTATGCTAAGATGTATAAGAACCTGTAGTGCTGCTTTCCTCGTCAGGGAAGCGTGGCAAGCAGAGGAATGATTTTTTCCGGGCGAAAGGAAAGACGCGGTGAATATTATGGACAGGCCGGTCATTGTCTATGGCAGCAGGACGCTGGCGCGGATGCTTTTCTGCGATGCCAGGAACCATCCGGCGTTTACGATAGCCGGGTTTGCGGTTGACGCCGGATTTTTGGCTGAAGACCGGCAATTTCTGGGGCTGCCGCAGGTTGCATTTGAGTCTGTCCGGGAGCAGTTTCCTGCTGAGCATTATGATCTCATCGCCCTGCATGCCGGGACCGATGCCATGCGCGACCGCGCGTTATTCTATCACAAAGCCCGATCGGCCGGCTATCGGCTGCGCAACTATATCAGCCCGGGCTGTGATCTGGCGCCAGATCTGCGCTGCGGCGACAACAATGTCATCATGGCCC
>JAWSUP010000472.1:0-3156 GCA_033549405.1 Bacillota bacterium
ACTTAATTTCTTGCTCTTTCATATGTTGCAGGGTATAATTTTCAGGAAGTTAAGGGTATATGTGTTTGTGTATAAATTATAACTGTGCTATTTTAAACAAATAAGCGTTATCTTTATCAGCGAGGACGATAACCATGAATTATTGGAACCTGTCAGTAGTTGTTGCAGTTTAGTTTTTTGGATCACTACTGTCATTTTGGGTTATGTTTTTAACTGATTTGATGGAGAACCCGGCGTATGAAACACAACACAACGTCAAACCGTCGCTCGGATAGCGGCCGAATTGAAATCAAAAAACCAGCTCAGCAATTAATTGGACGGGCAAAGCGGCGCATACCCCTGGTATGGTTCCTGGTTGCCGATGTGCTGATCAGTGCCATGATCCTGCTCATCTTTTCGCTTTTTTACTTTATCTTGCCCCAGGATTTGAGCCAAGGGGCTGAAGTGCTACCCACACTGACCACATCGGATTCAAGGCAGACCGGTACAGCCACAACCGAGTCCGGGACCGGAACCTTGGCCAGTACGACCTTGCCGGATGCAACAACCATCGCCTCTGAAACCACCTCTGAGACTAATGAATCTGCCTGGGGCGCCAAATTCCCCGGCCGCTTTACAGGCGGTAAAATTGAAAAGACCGCGACATCATACCGCAGCAGTCATGTCAGCCTAACGATCGAGAAGATCCAGAAAGATGGCGTTACTTATTATTTATCTGATGTTTACATAACGGACCTGAAATACTTTCAGTCGGCGTTTGCCGATGACACCTTCGGCAAGGGCTATCACAAGACCACAGATGAGATTGCCCGGCAAAAAAACGCCATTCTGGCGGTCAACGGTGACTATTACGGCAATAATGCCGGTCCCGTGGTCCGTAATGGCACTTTATACCGCGAACAGATCTATAAGGATGTCCTGGTGATGTATCTCGACGGCAGCATGCAGACGTTTACCGTCAGCGAGTTTGATCTGGATAAGATCAAAGACACCGGAGTCTGGCAAATCTGGACTTTCGGTCCGATGCTTTTGAGCGGTGGCCAGCCTATGCAGACCTTCAACAGCTCGGTCAATCCGGCCAATCCCAGGACTGCCATCGGGTATTATGAACCGGGGCATTATTGCTTTGTTGTCGTCGATGGCCGGCAGCCAGGCTATTCCAACGGCTATAGCCTCAAGGAGATGTCGCAGTTGTTTTACAACCTGGGCTGTAAGGTCGCTTTTAATCTGGATGGCGGGCAATCTTCAGAAATGGCTTTCTTGGGTCAGCTAGTCAACCAACCTTACAAAGGCGGGCGGGAAATCAGCGATATTGTTATGATTGTCGATGAGGAGGAAGAACTGCCATGGTCAAACGATTGATTCCCCACCTTTGCATTATTTTGTCTCTACTCATGCTGACCTTTGTTATCCTGGACAATTACAATCCCGGCATGGATTTTGTCGGTAATAGCTTTTTTAAGTTGTTGCTGGTTGTTTTTTGCCTGGCAGCTCTTGCAGCGGCCGGCTTGCTGATCGCCTATGACCGGAAGTCCAGATAAATGTGTAACCCGTTACTGTGTCAGTAATCACTTCATAGTGACTGCAATGCCGCAGTAAACAGACACATGTATTGTCTGCATCTGCTGCAGGCAATGAATAGCCAGGAGGTTGATACAATGAGTTTGTTGATATCCGGGTACAATACCCATTGTTTCCTCTTACCCTTCCATCGGTCCAAGCCACATGAAGACGCAGCCTTGTTCCGTATCGTACCAATTGAGCAGCCGGGATAATAACTCGACGAAAACCTACGCCAATCTGTGCCGAGGCATAGCATCTTACAGAAAGCATACACAGCGAAACAATCGTTGCAAAATTTCGTATACAGGTGTATTGCCAATTCAATTTTTCTTGTGTAATATTAAATTAATTAAGCTTTTCGATTTGTATCAGGAGGGATGCAGCATGGCAAAAATAACGCAGCACGTTGTTCCCAATTTAGTGGGTGGATGGAGCGTTAAAAAAGGCGGTTCAACCAGGGCGACAAGAAATTTCGAGAAAAAGACCAGTGCAGTCTCCTATGCACGCAAGATTGCCCGAAATCAGGATGCTGAGCTTGTCATTCACAAAAGAGACGGAACGCTCCAAAACCCTGACAGTTACGGTTTATCTCAAAAACCTGCGAAGGGCAAGGTTTCGTGACGGATTTTGATCTTTCCGTCTTCATTAATTGTCCGTTTGACAGTACATATCATGCACTTCTGCATACAATGCTTTTCTCGATTGTTGCACTCGGATTTCAGCCAAGGATAGCATCTGAAAAAACTGATTCGGGTGAAATAAGGCTTGATAAAATAGTTCAGTTGATCAGAGAATCAAAATATAGCATTCATGATCTATCTAAAATAAAATCAGCAAAGAAAAATGAATATTACAGACTCAACATGCCATTTGAACTTGGGTTGGATTTTGGCTGCAGAAAATATTCAGGAAACACCGATGCATGCGAGAAAAAATTTCTTGTTCTTGGAAGTATAAAATATGATTATATGAGGGCATTATCCGATATATCCGGGGTTGATATTCAGTATCACAATAATGATCCTCAGGCTATGGTAAAATCGATCAGGCATTGGTTTGTTGCAAATGCCGGACTGAGAAGATCTCCAAGTCCACATGAAATATGGTTTAAATCAACCGATTTTAATGCTGAATATGTTCTGTTTGCGCGAAGCAAAGGATATAGTCCAAATGAAATGTACGAAATACCAATTAGTGAGCTAATCGATATGATAAAAAAATATCTTGCCGATAATCCTATAACTCTTTCGGCAAATTACTGCTGACTGAGTCTTATTTTGACAGCGATTCCTCTCACGACAGCTTCTTTTCGAACCGACCAAACAGGACCCACAGCCACAGGACGGATGTCAGCAGAGCTGGCAGCAGGTATAAGTACTGATTCTCCAGGCTGAGTTTGGCAATCCAGAAGGATGGTAACGGGGCAAACAGGTACTGGATGCCTGTAAGCAGGAAAAACGGGACAGGCAGCCCGAGCATGATGATGCCGGACAGTTTGGCCAGGGCCATCCCTTCCACCCGGTTGTGTGAAAATGATACTAGTAGAACGTTCTGTAATCAAATAGACATATAAAAAGTGATCGGAATGCGTTA
>JAWSUP010000473.1:0-3149 GCA_033549405.1 Bacillota bacterium
GAGCCCCATCCTTGAAATCGATGGGACAGCGCCAAAGGTCTGGAAAAGCCAGGCGGTTGCCCCGGAACATGTCCCGCTTTTAAGTGAAATCCTGCTGCAGGTTGTCGAAAACCCGAACGGCAGCGGCTACACCAAAACGCCGGCTCTGACGCGGATGCTGGGTAAAACAGGAACAGCAGAACTGAAAAAAAGTCTCGATGATGTGGACGCAGAAGAGAACGGCTGGTTTGTCGCAATGAACGTGGATGAGCCCCGACTGACGATCGCCATGATCATCGAGGATGTCAAGGATCGCAACGGCAGCCATTATGTGGTGCCGATCGTCAAGACAGTCATGGATGAGCTGCTGGCGGACTGAGGGACTGAATATCCGGTCTGCCTAATTGTCCGGCCTGCCTGTTCACTGGGAATCCTTGACACCGCCTGTATGCCCCACTAAACTGGACATGGCATGACTGGCCAGATGCACAATCAGAAAGGAAACGAACAACATGAACAAGATACGTGTCGGCGTCATTGGATTTGCACATATGCATATCCAGTCGCTCGTCAAATCATTTTTTCAACTGGGAAGCAAAATTGAATGGGTCGCCTGCTGCGATGTCAAGCCGCAGCTGCCCTCTACAAGCGATAAACCCTCCACCAGAGCCTATAACCTCAAGGCGGTAACCGATATGACCGGGATGTTGGAGATTTATGACGACTACAGCCAGCTCCTGGATGCCTGTCCGCTGGATCTGGCCATCGTCTGCTGTGAAAACGCCTTTCATGGCCGAGTCGTGACGGACTTGTTGTCCAGGGGCATTCATGTTGTCGTTGAAAAGCCGATGGCCACCTCAATGGCAGAAGCGATCAAGATGGCCACTGCAGCCCGTCAGAGCGGCGTCATACTGGCTGTCAACTGGCCGACGACATGGTATCCGGGTATCCGGCTGGCGCACAAGCTGATCAGTGAAGGCATTGTCGGCGACGTTTTCAAATTCACCTACCGCAACACAGATTCGCAGGGACCCTTCTCATACGGCGAGGATCTGACCGATGTGGAAAAAAGCACGCAATGGTGGTACCAGGCTGCGTCCGGCGGCGGCGCTTTCTGGGATTATTGCTGCTATGGCGCCTGCCTGTCGAGCTGGTTTCTCGATTCACCCGTTCGATCTGCCTACGGCCTGCGGGCGAACTTCGCCAGCCCCTTTGGCGATGCCGAGGACTATGGGACCATCACGGCCAGGTTCGACAACGCAGTCGCCCTGATCGAAGGCAGCTGGACCACGGTGAACCGGGGCGTTCCATCAGGACCGATTGTATTTGGCCTGAAAGGCACCCTGGTGACAGACGGCAATACAGTCAGCTTTTATGACAAGAGGCACACGGCAACACCGTCAGCTGTCTACCAGGCGGATCCCCTGCCGGATGACCGCGACACGATTGCCAAAGAATTCCTGAGCCATCTCGAGAAAGGTACACCCCTGCATCCAACGCTCGATCTGGCCGTCAACCTGAAAGCCATGATGATCCTCGATACCGGTTACCGGTCTTCGATCAGCGGCAAGCTTGAGGCGTCTCCGGGATTCCATTATGCGCCCGGCACCCTGTAAGCACGGGCAGGAGACAAGGATGATCGCCTGACTGCTGGTGTTTAGGACATCCTTGATGGGTCAAGGTCTACGTCCGTCAGCATCACAGTCGTCTTTTTGTCTCCTGGCAGCTAAAGCTAACCAGTCGCTGTCAGGCGTATAGGGGGTTCCAGCCAGATCATTCCAGGCTTGCTGAATGATGAATCCCTGTTTTTCCAACACAGGCCGAATGGTTTCCAAACAATAGTCATGAAACCAGTTGCGATAGACTTTGGCTCCGTCACGATCCACGATGATGTACTGGTCGAGCCAGACCGCCTGCTCAGGCCAGGCAAAGGTCTGTTCCAGAACCAGATGCGGATGCGGCCGCCAGAAGCCTTCCGGTTTTGCAGACCAGTTTCTGCCCGGCTGCTGTTTTTGCCGTAGCCGGCATGTGCTCAAGTCGCATACAAAAAGACCGCCTGGTTTGAGTGATCGCCGGATAACCGTCAGAAGTCTGTCCCTGTCAGCATCTGAGAATGTATTCATTTCTCCATAGATCTGGATGACGACATCGAAGTTTTGCTGATCTTTCAGATCGAAAAAGCTCATCACGCGATAATCAATGGCCAGATTTGAACTGTCAGCCCGCTCTCTGGCGTACCGAATCGAGCTTTCAGACAGATCAACGCCGGTGACATGAACACCTGCCCGGCTCAGCCGTTCGGCATACAAACCTGGACCGCAACCAAGATCGAGCAAACGATCGCCGGGTTTGATCAGACCGCTGTCCAGCCAGAATCGTACCGTTTTGTCGATGACAACAGAGCGGCGGCTGGCCGCATCGTGGCTGTCGTCAAGGTGTGCTGCCAGCATGGATCTGGCGATATGCGGATCGTCCCAGAACCGTGGTTCGCCAGGGGCATACAACGTAGGTTTCACTTGCCAGTTGTTGATTATCTCAAGGGTGTCGTTCATCTTTTCACGCATCAGCTGCACTGCACCTCAGTTGGTTTGGCTTTTCTTCTGTCCGCTATGTCGTAAACCTCACTGTCTGCTCGTGCAGTAATCACAATGATGTACATCACATCTTTGATTTTTTGGAGCGTATAGACCACTCGTACGTCCGAAACCTTAATTTTCAACAGACCTTTCAAATTCCGATTACCTTTATTTCCCAAAGGCTTTCCATAGCCACTTTCGGTATATGGCACCGGATTTTTCGATACTTTTTCGATAGCCTTAAAGACCTGCATTCTTATAGAGCGATCAAGTTTTCTTAGATCGTTCTTTGCTTCTGGAGCATATTCCACTTTCATTCACTTAACCCTCAATCGATCTCGACATCGATCTCGTCAAGATCCGTCTGCGAAACACCAAACTCCGCAAGCATATCTGCATGTGAAATTGAGTCTTCCGGATGAAAATTGGTTAAACGCCTTAATGCTTCCAGACCGAGCGTCAAATCCACGAGTTCTTCTTTTAATGCCAGCATCTCTTCAAACTGTTCAGGGGTAATCATAACCGCTTCAGGACGGTTATTTTTTAGTTAACAAGCAACTGGTTTAAACCCACTGGCTTTCAGCCAGTAAATCC
>JAWSUP010000474.1:0-3141 GCA_033549405.1 Bacillota bacterium
TTGACGAAAAGTGAGCTCTCACGTGAGACGCCGCATTTTCCGCTGCCGGTTGTCAGCGAGCGATACGCGCCAGGTGCGGGCGGAAATGTCGCGGCCAACCTGGCTGCCTTGAAGCCTCGATCTGTCCAGGTTCTGGGCGTGATCGGTCAGGATTGGCGCGGCGATGTCCTGATCAGGGAATTGGATGCACGCGGCATTGATTCGTCCGCCATCATCCGTCATCCCGGGCGGGTGACCAATGCCTACATCAAGCCCTTTCGCCGCGGAATTGCAGACGTAGAATATGAAGATCCGAGACTCGATTTTGCTAATCATGCGCCACAGGCAGCAGATCTGGATGAAGCTGTCATCGCAACAATCGATCAGCTGGCCGGATCAGTCGACATCGTCTGTGTGAGCGACCAGTTTGCCAACGGCTGTATCACTGACCGGGTCCGCAACCGGCTGGTCAGACTGGCCCGTGAAGGTCTGGTGATTATCGCTGACAGCCGCTACCGGATCGGTCTTTTTCAGGGGTGCCTGCTGAAACCCAATGAACTGGAATGTGCTCTGGCTGTTGGCGTTGCTGATCCGCACCGGGCGCGCAAACTGAACGAGCTGGCCGATATGGCCCGCATGTTATCGAAACAGGCCGGCTCGACCATCTGCCTGACGCTGGGCGATCGTGGCTGTCTGCTGGTCGAAGCGAAAACTCTGGATACGATCCATGTTCCTGCTGTTGCCGTATCGCCGCCGTTGGATATCTGTGGCGCTGGCGATACGTTCCTTTCAGCTTTGGCCACAAACCTGGGAAGTGGCACCAGTGAATCTGAAGCGGCTTACCTGGCCAACAGGGCATCGGCTGTCACAATTAAAAAGATAAACCAGACCGGGACAGCCACCAGGGAAGAGATCATGGCTGTAGCGGATATAGGGACAACTAATGACACCGATGCGTAAGGCCGTCCGCAATGCCGCTGCCGTTAAAAAGAGTAACAGGCTGGATATCATCAGCCTGGTGCTGCAAGGGCCGGTGTCGCGGGCAGAAATCGCGCGCAGAACAGGACTGACACGGGCTGCTGTCACCATTATTGTCGATCGGATGATTCAGGATGGTGTGCTTGTTGAAGCAGGAGAACGCACACAGGAAAAAGGCCGCAATGCCCGGATGCTGCATATACAAGAACAGCGCCACCTTTTTATGGGGATAGACATTCACCGGAATGGGTATTCGCTCGGTATCACAGATCTGCGCGGCCAAACGATTCGGATAAAACGCGCCGGTCTGGCACCAGATCAGTCATTTGATCAGTTCATGGACATAATTGCCGTCGAAGTGAATAGCCTGCACCAGGAGCTGGAGCAGGCAGACAGGCTGCAGGGGATCGGCATCAGCGTGCCCGGTCCTGTCGATTATCATACCGGACAGACGCTGAATCCGCCTCATTTTGATCTGCTGCGCGACCAGAACGTTTTATCAAGCCTTAAAGACAAGTTGCCAGTCCCCGCATGGGTCGAGAATAATGCGGCTGCACGTACTCTTTTTGAGCTATATGCCGGATTGGGACGGTCATACCGCAACTTCATGGTTTTGATCGTCGACACTGGAGTCGGATCAGGACTGGTCCTGGATGGCAGACTTTATCGCGGATCCGGTTTTGCCGGTGAGATCGGGCACATGTCGATCAACCGGGAAGGGCCTGTCTGCGTTTGTGGCAACAGGGGCTGTCTCGAAGGCTATGCGGCTGTTCCGGCATTACTCAGTCAAGTTGAGGCATTCAATAACATCACATCCTGGCAGGAACTGGTTGATGGTGCAGAATCGGGAGATGTCGGATGCCTTACGACGATTGAGACTGAGGCCGGCAATCTTGCCCAGGGGATCGTGAACGCGACCAACCTCCTGGATCTGGAAGCAGTCATCCTGACGGGCGATGTCGTCTATAAACCGATCCTGCTGTTGCAGTCGGTCGACCGGCTGGTACAGGCGGCACGCATAGCCCGACAGGCCCATGCCCTGGCCATCAAAGCGGCAGTATACCGGGAAGATGCGGGCATGGCCGGTGCGGCTATGATTGCTATGAATCGCTTCTTTGAGGGACAGACGATTAACAATGCCGGTTAACGACAATCGGTCAGCCGATGTTGCGAATATGCATGAATCTGAAGGAATATTGACAAAACATGTCGCTGCCGATCTGGTATTATGAAAGCAGGTGCGACCTGAGGTCGTGTCAGGGAGGTGTCAATATGAAAAACCAATCAATCGAAAATTTCTATGATGCCAGATTTGGCCTTTTTATCCACTGGGGCCTTTATAGCCTGCTTGCCGGTGAATGGCAGGGCAAGCGCATGGATGATATTGGCGAGTGGATCATGTCGTACCATAAAATACCAATCGCTGAATATGAAAAGCTGGCTGAACGGTTCAATCCGACTGCTTTTGATGCGGAGGCGATCGTCACGATGGCCAAAAAGGCCGGTATGCAGTACCTCGTTATCACGAGCAAGCACCACGAGGGGTTTGCCTTGTTTCGTTCCAAGGCTGATCCCTATAATGTCGTGGATGCAACGCCTTTTGGCCGTGACATCATTGCCGAACTGGCCTTGGCCTGTCGCAGACATGACATGAAGTTCGGCCTCTATTATTCGCAGGCGCTGGACTGGCACGAACGCAATGCCGGCGGCTGGGACGACCCGGCTTATACTCAGGCACGGCGGCCATGGGGCAATATCTGGGATTTTCCTGATCCTGCCGGCAAAGACTTTGAGGAATACTTCTCGCGTAAAGTTCTGCCTCAGGTCACAGAGCTGCTGACCCGCTACGGAGATATTTTCCTCCTGTGGTTCGATACACCGCGGACCATCACAACTGAACAGTCAAAACGACTCTATGATCTGGTCAAGTCGCTGCAGCCGAATTGTCTGGTCAATTCCCGAATCGGCAACGGACTGGGCGATTACGCGAGCCTGGGGGACAACCAGTTGCCGGCCATTCCCCTCGCGGTACCCTCTGAATCACCGGTGACTCTGAACGACACCTGGGGATACAAGTACTATGACCACGAATGGAAGGACAGCCGGAACATCATCGACAAGCTGATCCGTCTTGCTGCAAAAAATGCCAATTTCCTCCTGAATATAGGACCGCGTGGCGATGGT
>JAWSUP010000475.1:0-3136 GCA_033549405.1 Bacillota bacterium
GTTCTTGCTGCATATCCTGTATCCGGCCTGGCAGTTCGAAGCACACATGACCGGGATTGACTGGCAGGTATTTCTCGATGCTCAGGATGAAAAGGACCGTAATCTGATCGACGCCGCCCATGTTCCAGCGTCATGGGTGGAAGCAGATAGTCCGGTGTACGACGGCAGCAGCTGGAAGGCAGTTGAACGCCAGGTGATCGCCCATTTTGCTGATCCGCGCAACTTTCTTGATCCGGTCAACATCTTTCAATTTGAAAAATTGACCTATGTCCCGGAACTTCATACGCAGGAAGGCATAGAACAGATTCTGCATGGTTCGTTCATGGAAAAAGGCCGGTCAACCATCGACTATACAGGCCTGATCCTCGAGGCGGGAACAGACGCGGATATCAGCCCGTTTTTCATTGCAGCCAGAATCATCCAGGAAATGGGGCTTCAGGGTCAATCACCACTGGCAACCGGGACACTCGAAGGCTTTTCAGGCGTCTACAATTTCTATAACATCGGTGCGTCGCCTAATCCTGATGTGCCCAATGGCGCACAGATCAACGGGGCGCGTTTTGCCCTATTCGGTCGCGAGCCGGACAAGGGCGAGATCACACCTGAAGAAGAAGTCTGGCTTCTGCCCTGGACAACACCGCAACGCGCCATTACAGGCGGCGCCCGCTGGATTGCCGGGCGCTATGTCTCCATTGGCCAGGACACGCTGTACGGCCAGAAATTCGACCTGATCGCTGATGGCGGGCTGTTCATCCACCAATATGCCCAGAACATCCAGATGGCCTGGGCTGAAGGCCGGCGAACCCGAAGAGCCTGGCTGGACCTGGGCCTGATCCAGGAGTCATTTACCTTCAGAATTCCAATTTATGAGAACATGCCGGTAAAGCCCGCCATGCTTCCGTGAACGGGTTCCTGGTCAATCATTCGGAAAATTTATAGAGCAAGTTATTTAGCAATCAGTCAGAGCCCTAACAGAAATCGAAAAAATGCTGTAATGCTGTTGACGCTGTTTTGTGCTATGCTGATTCTGATGCCTTATCGCCAACCGCGAGACTTGAAGGAGGACATCATTGTACCTGAAAGATACAGCCGGCAAACCTGTTGAGCGGCCTATATGCCGCATCCTGCCAGGCCTTATCATGGTTTTGATCATTATTATGATCCTGGGCCAGTGGGGTCTTTTCGCCATGAACGGGATACAGGCGGCAGCAGAGACAGATATCAACCTGACCGGCACTGTTTCTGTCAATACTGCTAATGTCCGCTCGGTGCCCACCACTGAAAACAATGATCCGATCGACCAGATTTCGCGCGGCCAGTCTGTTCTCGTTCTGACCAGCGTAACCGGACAATACATATCTGGCTACGGGGATACCTGGTACAAAATCCGCTATACGAATGCCAGCGGTATATTAATCGAAGGCTATACAGTCGCCGGTTTCATCACCCTGGATCCGTTGCCGGAACCGGAACCGGAGCCCGACCCCGAATTTGAAGCCCTTTTGGACACGGAAGGCTTCCCGGAGAGTTATCGGCCGGGATTACGCAGGCTTCATGCCAAGTTTCCTGAGTGGCGCTTCAAATCGGTTCAGACGGACCTATCCTTTATGAATGCGGTCGAAATCATGCATTCACCGGGCTACACACTGATCTCCAATACGGTCAACGATGCCTGGAAATCGCTCGATCCAGCAGCATACAACTGGTACACCAACACCTGGATCCCCTATGACGGTTCGACCTGGATCATGTGCAGCCGCGACCTGATTGCATATTACATGGATCCGCGCAACATGATGAGCGAAATCAACATATTTCAGTTTGAATTACTGAATTACCAGCCGGATGTCCACCACCAGGCGGGTGTCGAAGTGATCCTGCGCAATTCCTTCATGAGCAACACCAGTTTTGATTATGTCAATCCAGAAACGCAGGCAACAGCCAGCATGACTTACTCCGATGCGTTTATCGCGGCTGCCGCTTTTTCCAATGTCAGCCCGTATCATCTTTCAGCCCGATCTCTGGTCGAAGTCGGCTCTAGTGGCAGCGCATCGGTAACAGGCTTGTTCTCAGAGGCACTGGCTGCCAGAGGGTTGCCGGTGACATACGAATATGATGGCTATTACAATTTCTACAACATCGGCGCCAGCGCCAGCACGGAACCTCTTGGGAATGTTCGCAACGGTCTGGAATATGCCAAATACGGGCCTGATCGCAATCCGGAACAAACGGCAGCGGACGATGATCGCCTGATTCCCTGGAATGACCGGCGCCGGTCCATTGTCGGCGGTTCGTTCGATATCGGCATCCGTTACATCAATGCCAGCATGAATCCGGTCAACCTGGTCGAAATCAACGGTGTGGCGTATCCCAAATATGCCGACCAGAACACGATCTACCTGCAGAAATACAACGTCGCATATCTGCCGGATAATCCCGCCTTTCTCCGGCGGTACTGGCACCTCTATATGGGCAGCATCTCTGCGCCAGTTGTAGAAGGCGCGAAACTGTATAAAGCGTATTCGGATATGGGTGACCTGCAAAAACCGATCACCTTTTTGATTCCCTTGTACAACGATATGCCTGAGACTAATCCCAAGCCGCTCGAGACCGGTAATCCTAACAACTGGTTGAAGACCTTGGAAATCAGCGGTTACTCCATTACACCTTCATTTGACGCCGCCGTGACGGGCAACTACAGCCTGATCGTCGATCACACAGTCAGCAGTGTGCAGATCGCAGCGACGCCGGTCACCAGCAAATCGACCATCAGCGGAACGGGGGCTATTCAGCTGACGACCGGTGACAACAATGTCAATGTCGTTGTGACGGCCGAAAACGGCAACAAACGAACCTACACCCTGGCCATTGTGCGTCAACAGGACCCCAACGCGCCGCCGCCCAGCCCGACTCCGTCACCGACAGCCGGACCGACCCCGACGGTCACGCCAATCCCAACGGCGACACCGGTTCCGACAGCTACGCCGACACCGACACATACACCGACACCCACAGTGACACCGAGTCCAACGGCAACGCCGACACCAACGGTGACACTGACGCCGACCGCCACAACGAGTCCTGCACCGACAGTAACACCGACAGCTTCGCCGACGCCGGCCGTCACGCCAAACGT
>JAWSUP010000476.1:0-3132 GCA_033549405.1 Bacillota bacterium
GTCGAATGCCAGCTCTGTGCCGGTACCCAGTACGAAGGCCCGCTTCAGCGGCGTGATGAAGCCGCCAATATAGGTCTCGCCGCCGGTCGGCCAGATCCAGTGCCAGATGTAGGCGCGCTTCTTCTGCTGGTCGAGTGTGACGCCGCAGACGCCGCTGGTGCAGCGCAGGAGGATGCGGTCTTTATGCCCGCAGACTGCCTCGCCGTTGGCTTTGAGCCATTGCCCGACCGTCGTGAAAGGCTCAACGACATCCTCGGGAACTGAGCCGTCCCCGTGCGGCCCGATGTTGAGCAGCAGGTTGCCGCCGCCGGCCGTGACCGTATTGAGCATGTGGAGGATTTTTGGCGCGTTATGGGTGAAACGGGCAGCCTGGACAGGGTCGATGTGGCCCCAGGCCAGCTGGTTGGAGGTCATGCAGGATTCCCAGTCGCCTTCAGACGGGGTGATGTGGCCTTCGGGTGTGCTGTAGTCTTCGTCCAGGCGGCTCCTGTTGTTGATGATGATGTCCGGCTGGAGCCGGCGCACCATCTGGTTGCGTTCCAGCGAGTCCCAGCCTTCCCAGCTTTCCATCGGCAGGGGGCAGTCATACCAGAGCAGGTCGATCTTGCCGTAATGGGTCATCAGCTCGCGGATCATGCCGGTGATGTGGTCGTTATAGCGCCGACGGGCTTCCGTATCCCAGGCGCAGCTGGCGCAGTCCGGGTGATGCCATTCCATCAGGACGAGATAGAATCCGATTTTGAGATCATATTCGCGGCAGGCGTCGACAAACTCACGCACGAGATCGCGGCCCGGTCCGTGCTTTACGCTGTTATACGGATTGGTCGCGGAGTCCCACAGGCTGTAGCCCTCGCAATGGCGTGTCGTCAGGACCATGTAGGTCATGCCGGCCTTTTTGGCCAGGGCGGCCCACTCGCGGGCGGCGCCCGGTTTGGGGCTAAAGGTGTCGGCCAGCTGTTCGTATTCCGCGACAGGCCAGTTTTCCAGTTTCATCATCCATTCATGACGCCCGACCTGTGAATACAGACCATAATGGACAAACAGGCCATAACGGCCTTCGCGCCACCAGCGCATGCGGTCGTCCCGTGTCTGTGCGACTGCCTTTTCATAATCCTGTTTTTTCATTTTCTGTTCTTGTAACATATCAGCTTCCTCCTGGCTGTTCGTGATAACCCATGCATGCCCGCGAGCAGATTCTGATCAGATGCAGTGATGATTTCATCTTAAAGGGTCGCGCTTATGGCGATAAGGACAAATCTTAGGTTATCTATGGACTATTCTTATTGGCTGCCAGTTATTTGCCTGTCGCTGACCCTTTCTGTGCATTATTAACGAAAAGATCGCCGATCATTCGGCAAAAAGTATAAATAACAGACACAGGGACCTAATGAATCTGCATATGCTTCACGATGTGCCTCCTTTATAATAAGGATGACGATGGTACGTCCTACATTGGGTTATAACCCTTATGCCTGAAAAATGCAAGTTACACAGGAAGGAGTTCACCTTCATGGCAGTTTCCACGGACACATCAGCGCTGCCGCTGAGAAAGATCAACAAAAAGAGTTTTTTGCAGAGACTCGTGATCCAGCGCTGGCTGATCCTCATGGCCTTGCCGGCTTTCGCACTGGTCCTGGTTTTTCACTACTTCCCGATTTACGGTATTCTGATCGCATTCAAGGATTACAGTGTCGCCAAAGGCGTCTGGGCCAGTGACTGGGCAGGCCTCAAGCATTTCCGCCTCTTTCTCAACAATCCGCTGGCCGCGCGGCTGTTCACCAATACCGTGCGGATCGGCGCATCAACGCTGTTGTTCACCTTCCCGGCGCCGATCATCCTGGCCCTGCTGCTCAACGAGATCAACAGCACCGTCTACAAGCGGTTTGTCCAGTCCATTTCCTACATCCCTCACTTCATTTCTGCTGTCGTCATCGTCGGTATCCTGACCAATTTCAGTTCGCGTGACGGCCTCTTCAATGCCTTCCGCGAGTTGCTTGGCCTCAAACCAGTGCTGATGATGGCATCGACAAAGTTTTTTGTGCCGCTGTATGTTGGATCTGCCGTCTGGCAGGGCGTCGGCTGGGGTACGATCATCTACCTGGCCGCTTTGACCGGCATCGACCCGACCCTTTATGATGTCGCCTCGATCGACGGCGCCAACCGCTGGCACAAGATGCGCTACATCTCCCTGCCGGCCATCAAGCCGACCACCACGATTCTTCTGATACTCAGCCTGCGCGGCATCCTCGGCAGCGACTTTGAAAAGATCCTCCTGATGCAGAATGACGCCAACCGCAGCGTCGCGGATGTCATCAACACCTATGTCTACCGCGAAGGCATCCAGGGCGCCCGCTTCGAATACTCGACTGCCGTCAGCCTGTTCTTGTCGGTCATATCGTTTGTGATTGTCATTTCTGCCAATTACCTGAGCCGCAAGGTTTCAGAAAACAGCTTGTGGTGAAGGGGGAACGTATGGAACAGACTTATGCCAAACCCATGAAGATCAAGAAAGGCGTCGGCGGCTGGACCTTCGACATTATCAATCATCTGTTTATGATGTTTCTGGTTGTCATTTTTATCTATCCGTTTCTCAACATCATCGCCATCTCGCTTTCATCACCAATGGCCATAACCAACGGGCGTGTCAGTTGGCTGCCGGTTGATTTTAACCTGATCGGTTATGAAACTGTTTTTGGCGGGACCAATCGCATCTGGATGGCTTATGGCATGACGATTTTCTATGCGGCCAGCGGCGCCTTCCTCACTCTGCTTCTGACCTCGATGATCGCCTATACCCTGACGATCCGTGATTTTGTCTTCAAGAAATTCCTCACAATTTACCTGGCCATCACCATGTTCTTCTCCGGCGGCATGATCCCGACCTACCTGCTCATGCGTCAGCTGAGTCTGACCAATACGATTTGGGTCATGATTCTGCCGGGTACGATCAGCGCCTTCAATGTCATCATCTTCCGCACGTTCTTCCAGAGCATCTCGACGGAAATGCGCGAGTCAGCCTATATCGACGGCGCCAACGACATGCGCATTCTCCTGCAGATCTATCTGCCGCTTTCCAAGGCCTTGTTGGCGACCTTTGGCCTGTTTGCAGTGGTCGGCACCTGGAACACCTGG
>JAWSUP010000477.1:0-3116 GCA_033549405.1 Bacillota bacterium
TGCTAAAATTGCTTGATGCGGGTCACTAATCAACCCATTAGTATACTATCACCTTGATTAAAGAAGACTTGGATGTCCGTGACTTGTTGTTCAAAACGGATGCCCACCTTTTCTGTTCAGAATAGCCAGCTTGTGATTTGAGACTTTATTTTCTGCCTCTTTGCATTCATCATAAACATAGAATGTTGCTGCGCATATGATATTATTTTCGATAAACATGATTATTATTGTCAATCTGCAACAAACATGATCATTTCATTGTTGAACTATTGGTTATTGTTGGATAATTTCTGAGTTTATGGGCTGATCGAATCAATTAGCCATGTGCCATCCCGCAAAAATCTGCCAGATCTTTGCACAGATACTGAAAGCAGCACAGAATAAAGATCGATTGTCTGTTTTCGGCATTACATTTTCAGAAACAAGGTCGCGACCTGTTCGAAGGGCGGGTCAGGAAAGCACTCCAGGCCGACAAATCCGGTATAACCCTGATCCCGCAACGCCCTGAACACATTGGCATAGTTGATTTCTCCGGCGCCGGGTTCTTTTCGTCCCGGCACATCCGCAACATGGATATAGCCAATCTCTTCCCTGTATTTGGTCAGTGTATTGATGATATTTCCTGTCATAATCTGCATATGGTAGATGTCGAAGAGCATTTTTATCGCAGGTGAAGCCACTGCGCGCACCAGGCGCACTGTTATGTCGGGTGTTGTCAGATAGTTTCCCGCATGATCGTACAGAGAATTAAGCGGCTCCAGCACCAGCGTCACACCGCTCTGTTCAGCCAGAATGGCGCATTGCTTTAATGTTTCCAGGCAAGCGGCGTATTTCTCGGCATCGCTCAACGACGCGTAATGGTCAATTACAACGCCACCTTCTCCCAGAGCATTGGAGTGGATGACAAGAAAAGGGGAACCGAGTTTTTTGGCTGCCAGGATGGATCGGCTGATGAAGTCAATGTATCTGCCGGCCTGCAACGCGTCGCACAGCGAATAATCCTGGTCACCGGAGAACGCGGCAACTTCCAGGTTGTTTTCCTGGCACAGCGCAAGGATCCGATCCAGATCCTTGTCCTGCCAGGCCCAGAATTCGACGTATTGGTAACCATCTCTAGCCGCCTGTCCGAAGCGGTTATAAAAATCTATGTCTGTATAGATTGTCTCAAGGCACAAGGCTTTTTTCATTTTGTCACTCCCTGCCGCGCTGTTTCGACGGCTGTCCTGACGCACGCCTGAATCTCCTGGTTAAAAGGCGCATACAGGCTGTTTTCGTATTCACACAGGTAAATACCGTCGTATCCGTCGTTTTGGAGCGTCTGCAAAGTCTGCCGGATGGGAATTTTGCCCCAGAACGGCGGAATATGGATATCTCCGTATCCCAAGCTGATCCGCATGTTCATATTCAAGGTCTTGTAAAGGGGGAAATTGGTCAGGCGCATTTTCTCAAACCGACCCGTGTTGTCGCTCAGATGGATGTGACGTACATATGGCGCGCATTCTGCTACAGCCGTCTCAAAGGAACCTCCGAAATAAGCTGTCGACAAGTTGAGGTGCCCGATGTCCAGCGTCATTTTGAAATGATCGTGGTCTATTTGCCTTATCATGTCAATAACCCGGGTGTGATGCTCTACTTCTATGTTTTCGATGCACAACAGGATGCCTTTGGATTTTGCATAATTCGCCATCTCAGCATGGGCGTCCATGAAAGCCGCTTCTTCCGCAAGGATACGGGATGCTTCTTCAAAATGGACTGTCAGCAGACGCATGTCCAACGCATCACAGACATCAAGGGTTGATCGAAGCACATTCCTGTGCAGATCGTGCTCATCCAGTTTTCTCAGGTTCAATCCACTGCCAATGTGGGCGGTGTAAATCAGGTTATGCTGACTTAAAATAGACTTTAGATAGTTCACATAGGTCCAGGATACATCACCGCCAATGATGAGCGGAAATGTGGTCATGGTCAGTTCGGCACAGTCAAAACCACACCGTTCAATATCTGCCAAAGCACTGCTGACGTTCAACGGGCTTGTAGCTTTGGGGAAATTCACACCGATCACTGAACTCTTCATGATCTTCGCCTCCAACGGCCGACTCTGGCATAAACACAGCTGTTCCGGCTGTATCCCGTCCAGAGATGATGCTTTTGTTATGAGTGCTCCATGATCAGCATATGAAATGAGCAGGCTGCAGAACATGATATTTTATTCGATTTACTTGATGCTTTGACCATAGTTGCCGGGATCGGCGTTTCCTTTTGCGGCACTCTCTTTATCTTGCCCGGCGCATGGCTGTTGACAAGACAGTCCAGAAAACGAAACTTCATAAAATGATGCATTATTTTTTTAAAAACGGTTCATTCCTCGATTGCAGACAAAATGAACCGGTTTTACAATAGAAGTGACGATGGCGAGATGAACGAGAGGTGGTTTTTGATGTCCAATACAGCTCAAAACATAACCCAGGCAACATACACCAGAGCAAAAGCGATCATTCCGGGAGGAACACAGCTCCTGAGCAAAAGACCGGAGATGATGGCGCCAGACCTGTGGCCAGCCTATTTCAGCAAAGCCAGCGGCTGCGAAGTATGGGATCTAGACGGCAACCATTACTACGATATGTCCACAAATGGCATCGGCTCGTGTCTGCTGGGCTTTTGCGATTCCGATGTCAATGAAGCTGTAAAGAAACGGATTGATCTGGGGAGCATGTGCACGCTCAACGCACCGGAGGAGGTGGAACTGGCCGAATTGCTCTGCAGCATCCATCCATGGGCTGAGCAGGTGCGGTTCGCCCGAACCGGAGGGGAGACGGCGTCGGTTGCGGTCAGGATCGCCCGGGCTTCGACCGGGCGGTCCGTTATCGCCATTTGCGGTTATCACGGCTGGCAGGACTGGTATCTCGCCGCCAACCTGGGTGAGAACGATGCGCTCAGAGGTCATCTGCTGCCCGGGCTTGAACCCTCCGGTGTGCCCTCAGAACTGAGAGACACTGCGCTGCCTTTTCGCTACAACGACAGGCAGGCTTTCCAGGATATCATCGACAACGCCGGTGACCGGCTGGCAGCGGTGATCATGGAGCCGTGCCGCTGGAACGATCCCGAACCCGGTTTCC
>JAWSUP010000478.1:0-3098 GCA_033549405.1 Bacillota bacterium
CGCCTTCACACAGATCATATATGGCGGTTTGCGGTCTGCATTCATGGCCTGGCATCTGGATCAGGCATTTCAACACCAGGGACTGGCCTTTGAAGCAGCCCAGGCTGCAATCTGCCGGATGTTTGATGATTTTGGCCTGCATCGCCTTGAAGCGGCCATTCTGCCTGGTAATTCCCGTTCGATCGACCTGGCCAAACGACTCGGTTTCGAGCTGGAAGGTGTCAGTCCGCGCTACCTTCAGATCAATGGGGTCTGGGAAGACCACCTGCGTTATGTTCGTCTGTCGGATGGTCCCTTGTGGCCGGACAAGGCTCTGTCATGAGTTTCAGCTTCTTCATTTCCCGGCTGATCAGAATGGCTATGATGACAAATGAGCAAAAGTCGGCGATGGGACTGGCAAACCAGATACCGGGAAGCCCATAAATGCCAGGCAGGATCAGGTAGAGCGGCAGCAAGATGATCACCTGGCGCAAGAGGCTGGCAAAAATTGCGATGCGCGCCTTACCGACACTCTGGAAATAGACGGTGGAGATAATCTGAAAGCCCAGAAGTGGCAGCATGGACAGAAAAATCCGGATGCCAAAGGTGCCGATCTCAATAAGCCCCGGATCGTCTATGAAAATGCGTATGATGGTCGCCGGAAACAGCTGGACAGCCAGAAATCCGGTCATCACAATCACTGTGGACAGCTTGATGCCGAAGATCCAGGCTGCGCGGACGCGCGCAAAGCTCGCTGCCCCATAATTGTAGCCAAAAATCGGCTGCAGCCCCTGGTTAATGCCAAAAATCGGCATGAGAAATAAAATCGCCACACTGTTGATGACTGTCATGGCACCGATGGCGACATCTCCACCTGTATCGCGGAGCGCCCGGTTGGCCATGACAGAGACCAGGCTTGTAGCGGTCTGCATGGCAAAAGGTGAAAGGCCTATCGATATGATCTGCTTGACAACTGCCCATTGCAGGCGCATCCACTTGATTTTCAATTGTATCAGACTGTCTTTGCCGATGAAGTAGCTCATTACCCAAATTGCTGAAATGACCTGGCTGATGACCGTCGCCAGGGCTGCTCCCCGAACGCCCATATCCAAGCCAAAAATAAAGATCGGGTCGAGCAGGATGTTGAGTCCTGCACCCAGAATCTGTGTCAAAGCAGAACGCCTCGGATTTCCTGCACCCCGAATCGTCTGGTTCATGGCGAAACCAACGGTGTTGGGAATAACGCCGATCAGCAGAATCCGCAAATATGACCAGGCATAGGGCAGCGTCTCTGTGCTGGCGCCGGCAACAATCAGAATCGGCTTGAGAGTCAGCAGACCGACCAGCGTGATCACACTGCCGAATATCAGGGACAGCGTAAATCCGTTCGCCAGGATTTTTTCTGCTTCTTCATGCTTCTTTTCACCCAGCCGGATAGAGATTGATGCAGTGGTGCCAATTCCGACCAGAAGCATAACGCCCAGCAGGATCATCATCAGCGGAGTCGTCAGCCCGATTCCTGACATCGCGTTTACATCTCTGAGCTGCCCGATCCAGTAGCGGTCGACTACCGTATAGGTTGCGTTCACAAACATGCCGACCACAGCGGGCACTGAGTAGCGAATGACCAGCCGAGGGATCGCTTCACCGGCCAGTTGCGCTTCGCGGTTGGTTTTCACATTCATCACATGGCTTTCAGGTCTGCTGACCGGTTCTTGCGCATAAAAGAGGATGTCGGTAAGCGACATCCTCTTTTATGCGTTTTCGTGAATGCATATTGTTCAAGGACACGCCTGAGATCCTGTTAAAAATGGCTGTCCTCGTATCCCGGCGGATTGATCGGTTCAACTTCCTTGATGCTGATGCTGATGCGGCGTGAATCATTGCTGACTTCCAGTACGCGGGCATCTACTTCCATACCCTCGTTGAGCACTTCATTAGGCTTATTCAGCCGCACGTTGGCGATCTGCGATATGTGACAGAGGGCATCCACGCCAGGAGCAATCTCCACGAATGCTCCAAACGGGAACATGCGCACGACCGTACCCCGGACAATAGAGCCAACCGGGAAGCGACTCTCGACATCGTGATAGGGATCGTCTTCGGTTTTCTTGTAACCAAGCGAAATGCGCTTTCTATCCGCGTCAAAATCTTTAACATATACGTGGATTTCATCGCCTACATTGACTACTTCCGAGGGGTGACGAATTCGATTCCATGACAGCTCAGAAACATGGACCAGACCATCGACGCCACCTATATCGACAAAGGCGCCGAAATCGGTCAGACTGCGTACAATACCGTCATACTCATTGCCAACTACAATCGACTGCCAGAGCTCATCTGCTTTGGCGCGACGTTCCATAGACAGCAATGCGCGCCGTGATCCGGAAACGCGCAGCCGCTTTTTGTCCGGGTCATATTGGGTGACCAGGATCTCCAGTGTCTGTCCGCGATATGGTTCAAGGTCCTCCACGATGCCCATTTCCAGCTGTGTGCGGTGGACGTAAATATCCACACCGCCATAACTGGCGATTACACCGTCTTTGACGACATTGACCACTTTGACAGAGATAGGTGTCTTGTCATTGTACGCCTCTTCAATCAAGGCTTTGTATTTGGTGAAATCGACGCGCGCTTTGGAAAGGATGATCTCCTTGCCCAGATCCGAGTTGCGGATGTTTCGCACATAAACATCGATATCTTTGTGGTTCTCAACCGCTTCATCCAGATCGAAATCCGGGTCGCCATCGAACTCATGGCGCGGTATCCGGCCTTCCGATTTGTCGCGGACATCGACATAGACATGCTCGTTGTCATAACGAATGATGGTGCCGCGCACCGTAATGCCGCGTTTCAGATGAGGAATGTTGTCGATAAAGTCCGTAAAGCTGATATCACCAGATTCTTGTGCAGCTTCCTCGCCCTTGTCTGACGATTCTTCCTGGACAGCGGCCTTCTCTGGCGCTTTTTCTTCCGGAGCAGGTGCTTTCTCTGGTTCCTCGGCAACTGCCTGAGCTTCAGGCTCTTTTTCAGCCGGCGCTTCCGCTGCAGGCTGTTCGACAGCTTCAGGCTCTTTTTCAGCCGGCGCTTCCGCTGCAGGCTGTTCGACAGCTTCA
>JAWSUP010000479.1:0-3097 GCA_033549405.1 Bacillota bacterium
CCAACAACGAATACGGATTCGATTATCTGCGCGACAACATGGTCACCTATAAAGAACAGATGGTGCAGCGCCCGCTCAATTTCGCCATCGTCGATGAGGTGGACAGCATCCTGATCGATGAAGCGCGCACACCGCTGATCATCTCCGGTATGGGTGACGAATCCTCCGATCTCTACGAAAAGGCGGACCGGTTCGTCCGGCGCCTGGAGCGATTTGTCGTTTCCGAGTCGGATGACAAACTGGACCTGGACCAGGTCAAGGAAGACACCGATTATATCGTCGACGAAAAGGCCAGCAGCGCTGTCCTGACCACCCGAGGCATCCGCAAAGCTGAGCAGTATTTCGCCATCGACAACCTGACCGACCAGGAAAACTACCAGTTGCATCACCACATCAACAACGCCCTCAAAGCGCAAGGCACCATGCATCGCGATCAGCAGTATGTTGTCAAGGACGGCGAAATCATCATTGTCGACGACTTCACCGGGCGGCTGATGTTCGGGCGTCGTTACAGCAACGGCCTTCACCAGGCCATTGAGGCAAAAGAAGGCGTCAAGGTCGAGCGTGAGAATAAGACGCTGGCGACCATCACATTCCAGAATTATTTCCGCATGTACAAGAAGCTGTCCGGTATGACCGGTACTGCTTTGACGGAAGAGAACGAGTTCCGGACCATCTACAAGCTTGATGTCGTCTGCATCCCGACCAACATGCCCATGATCCGCGACGACATGCCGGATTCTGTCTATAAAACCCAGGCCGGCAAATACCGCTGCCTCCTCAACGAAGTCAAAGAAGCCCATGAAGCGGGGCAACCGCTCCTGATCGGCACCATCTCGGTTGAAAAGTCAGAGATGCTCTCAGATCTTTTTCAGCGTAACGGCATCAAACACAATGTCCTCAACGCCAAGCAGCATGAACGGGAAGCTGAGATCGTCGCCCAGGCCGGCCGGCTGGGTGCAGTCACCATCGCGACCAACATGGCCGGACGCGGTACCGACATTCTGCTCGGCGGCAATCCGGAATACCTGGCGCGCATGGAGCTGCGCAAACTCGGTTATCCTGACGAACTGATCGAAGCGTCAACAACCCTGAATGAGACAGACGACGCTGTTATCCTCGAAGCGCGTGCCCGGTACAAGACACTGCATGAAAAATTCAAGAATCAGACAACCGCAGAGCACGATGAAGTCGTTGAAGCCGGCGGGCTCTATATCCTGGGAACCGAACGCCACGAATCACGCCGCATCGACAATCAGCTGCGCGGCCGAGCCGGCCGCCAGGGCGATCCGGGCCGCAGCAAATTCTACCTCTCTCTTGAAGACGATCTGATGCGCCTGTTCGGCGGTGAGCGGATGACCCGCGTCTTTGCCGCCCTGGGCGTCGATGAAGACATGGAAATCGAACACCAGATGTTGTCCAATGCGATAGAACAGGCCCAGAAACGCGTAGAAGGCCGTAACTTCAGCATCAGGAAACATGTCCTGGAATATGACGATGTCATGAACAAGCAGCGCGAGATCATCTATGGCCAGCGCAGGCAGGTGCTGGAAGGCCAGAATCTGCACGACCAGTACGTCAAGATGATCAGCCAGGTCATGCGGGAGACGATGCTCGACTTCTGCGCCGACCGGCCTAATTCTACAGAATGGGACACGACGGCGATGCAGGCGCGCATTGAGGACCTGTTCGGTCCGCTGCCAGCCCTGAAAAAACTGGCCGATGCCCGCAAAGGCCTCGATGCCGAAGAACTGACAAATGAGCTGACCCAGGAAGCACTGCAAGTTTATGAAGAACGGCAGGTGGAGTTTGGTTCTGAGGAGCTGATGCGTGAAGCGGAACGATTCGTTCTGCTGCGCACAGTCGACAGCAAGTGGATGGAACATATCGATGTCATGGACGATCTGCGCGACAGCATCGGTATGCGCGGTTACGCCCAGCACGACCCGGTCGTCGAGTATCGCCGTGAAGGATTCGAATTGTTCGAGGCGATGACTAAGGCCATCCAGGAGGATACAGTTCGCCTGATGATGCGTGCGCGCTTCAAGCAAGAGAGCATCCTCAACCGGCAGAGCGTGGCCAGAAATCTGTCTGAAGGCCATGCGGCAGGGGAATCAGCCATGGAAAGCCGCCAGGCTGCCGCGCCGGTTCAGCAGGTCCAGGCCAGGTCAGGCGCCCAGTCCAGGGCACAGGCCGATACGAAGCAGGCCACTGTTCCGGTCAAGCGGGATGCTGCCAAGGTAGGCCGTAACGACCCCTGTCCCTGCGGCAGCGGCAAAAAGTACAAAAACTGCCACGGACGCCAGTCCTGAGGGTCCGGCGCCGATATGGAGCCGATTCTTAAAGGGAGGTCAGAGAAGCAGCATTACAGTGTTGTTTCACATAATATGAATGATCTGTCTCGTGAAAAAGATGTCTATATGGGAAAAATTGATGCTGCAGCTGCATTGATCCGTCAGGCGGCTGAAACCAAACCTGAGCTGCTTCTGGTCCTTGGTTCAGGGCTGGGCAGTCTAGCTGAACAGGTCGAAAAGCCGGTCATCCTGCCCTATGAGGATCTGCCCGGTTTTGCCGGCACATCGGTCCAGGGTCACCAAGGCCGCTTGTTGCTGGGTCGCTGGAGCGGCCGTTTTGTTGCTGTCATGCAAGGCCGATTTCACTATTATGAAGGCCATAACATGCGGGATGTCGTCCTGCCCATCCGCGTTATGCAGCGTATCGGCGTCCGCCGCCTGATCCTGACCAATGCCGCCGGCGGTGTCGACCCCGCAATGACCCCCGGCGATCTGATGCTGATAAACGACCACATCGGCATATTTGCCGAGTCGCCCCTGCGCGGTTTCAACCTGGATGCGTTCGGACCACGTTTCCCGGATCAGTCCAGGATCTACGATCCGATGTGGCTGGATCTGGCCAGGCGCTGCGCAACCGATCTGGCCATGAAGGTGCACGAAGGCGTTTATGCCTGGTGCCGCGGCCCGCAGTATGAAACGCCTGCCGAGATCCGCCTGCTGGCCAGGCTGGGCGCCAATGCGGTCGGTATGTCGACCGTCCCCGAGGCGATCACGGCAGTCCATGGCGGCATGAAGGTCCTGGC